>JAFPCE010000040.1 GCA_017390245.1 Selenomonadaceae bacterium | reverse complement strand
TTAGTCAGCAAATTTACCGCCAGCTTTTCCACGCCTTCCAGCTTCCCGACAGCTTTTTCAACTCTGGCTGAACAAGCTGCACAGCTCATGCCAGTAACATTATATTTTTCTTTCTTCATGCTAACGCTCCACCATAAATAAATTCAATTAAGTATTCTTTTAATCGTTAGTATATATCCATTGAGAATATTTGTCAATAATTCCTCCATCTCTTATAAATACAAGACTTCCTAATGGTAATTTAATTGCTTATATCTGCGAAATAGCATAAAATATAATAAAATATTCTAATGGAGATACAACTTATGCTAACAGCAATTTCTAACATTATTAAGAAAATTTTATCCTTTATTATGCATTCAGCCATGGGAGCAGTCAGTTTCTTTTTGCTGATTATCGCTCTGGTGTGCCTGGTACGGCAGATTTATATTCCTGCTGCTATTACTGGTCTCTTAGGTACTATTCTGGCCTGGAAGGTTTACCGTTATGGGAAAAATCTTTTTACACACCAGGATAAAAACACAGCTGCGCTGCAGGATATCAGCAGCACATCACTGGCCAGTTCCTCTGACAGCAACGATTTTCTTCAGGAAAGCTACCAGAAAGCTGTCAAAGATTACAACAGCATCAACCATGTTATCCGCCAGCTGAAGGATGAAGATATGCGCCAGCAGCTGACACTAATGCAGGGTATTGCCCATAACATGCTGCAATACATGCAATCTCATCCTGGCAAGATTTCCCTGGCTGATCAGTTTATTAATTACTATCAAGACAGAGCCTTATCCCTGTCCCAGGAATTTTTAGAATTTGAAACTATGAATGTTAACTCCGTAGATGTACAGAAAATAAAAGCAAAAACCAAGCTGACCTTATCCTCCTTTGACGAAGCCTATGAGGCTCAGTTCAGCCGTATGCTAAATGACAAGATTCTGGAGCTGGATTCCGAGCTGACTGTTGCCAACCAGGTTATGACTGAAAATGGCATTAAGGACAACGCCACAAACAGCAAAACTACTGCTAACCACACCCAAACCACCAATGGTCCCTGGGGACGTTTTCAAAAATAATATTACAGGAAAGGTGATTAATTATGGCTGACATTAATCTGAACGACCTTCTGCAGGCTCATGCAGAATCGGAAGCTGCCCCTGCTGCTCTGCAGGAAGTAAATCCTGAATTAGAAATCATGCAGGTAACTCAGACTGTGTCCAATTTAACTCCAGCTGAACGCCAGCAGGTAGAAGAAATAAAAAACAGCATTGATTTAGTGGATGCAGGCAAATCCCTGCAATTTGGCGGTACCGCCCAGAAGGCCATGGCTGACTTCTCCGACAGCATCCTGTCCCAGGTCCGTGCCAAAGACAGTGGCCATGTAGGTGACCTTTTAAATGACCTGTCCACCAAAATCAACGAATTCAGTGACTCCCAGAAGAGCAGCTTTGTGGAAAGTATTCCTATTATCGGCTCTCTGGTCAGCAAAGGCAAAAGCCTGAAAGCCAGCTACGAAACTCTGGCCACCAAAATAAGCAAAATCCAGTCAGAGCTGGAACAGTCTAAGATGACCATGATGAAGGATATTGCGCTTTTTGATAAGCTGTATGAACAAAATGTCCAGTACTTCAAAAATTTGCAATTATACATCCAGGCAGGAGAAGAAAAGCTAACTGAGCTGCGCACTGTTACCCTGCCTAAGCTGAAGGCAGATGCCGCCCAGTCCAATAATCCTATGGCAGGCCAGGTTGTCAGCGATTTTGAAAGCAATGTAGACCGCTTTGAAAAAAAGATACACGATCTGAAAATCAGCAAAACCATTGCCATCCAGACTGCCCCCCAGCTGCGCCTCATCCAGAACAATGACAAGCTGCTGGTAGAACGCATCCAGAGCGCTATCTATAACGCTATTCCATTATGGAAAAACCAGATTGTCATTGCCCTGGGCCTTACCAGGCAGCAGCAGGTGCTGCAGCAGCAGCGTGCCATTAGTGACACCACCAACAAGCTGCTTTTGCAAAATGCTGAAATGCTGAAAACCAACTCCATTGAAACAGCCAAAGAAAATGCCCGCAGTGTAGTGGACATCGATACAGTCAAGAAGGTTAACGACGACCTGGTTTCTACAATTGAGGAAACCATCAAAATCCAGCGTGAAGGTCGTGAAAAGCGCATTGCTGCCGAGCAGGAGCTGGTACAGATTGAAAACCGCCTGAAGGAGGTTCTTTTACAGAATACCAGCCATTAAAGTAAACCACAATCTATAACATAGTGCTAAAAACAAAAAGCTGCAGCCCAGGCTGCAGCTTTTTAAATATAAGTATTGTCTTTTCTGGAGCTGGGACCGGGAATCGAACCCGGGACCTACTGATTACGAATCAGTTGCTCTGCCATCTGAGCTATTCCAGCACAAGAATAATTATAGCTACTCTCATTTCTAAATGTCAAGCTGTCCCGCACTTTCCCATTTGTGCTATAATATACAGCGTATCTCCTATGCAGATACACGGTAATATACATGGCAGAAAATAGCTCCATTTTCTGTTTTTGAAAGAAGGTCTTTATATGATATTTCTTGCCATGCTGCTTATGGGCATGATGATTGGTTTTGTAGGTGCCGGCGGAGCTGGTGTCACTATTACCCTTTTGGTAGTAGGCTTTAATATACCAATGCATGCAGCTCTGGCAGTAGCCCTGTCCGCCATGATTTTTACAACCCTTTCCGGAGCCTACAGCCATTTCCGGGAGGGTGAGGTTGTGGTTAAAACTGGTGCTGTACTAGGTGCAGGCGGTACTTTAGGCGCTTTTGCCGGTGCTAACGTATCCCTGATGCTGGACGAAGAAATTGTCCGGCAGATGACCAGCTGGATTATGCTTTTTTCAGCTGTTCTGCTTTACCTGAAGGTGTATCAGACAGAATGGCTCAACTCTAAATTCAATTTTCCTACAGAGCTTTTAACTGGCAAAAAGTTATATATTTACGGTATCCTAGCTGGCACAATTAACGGTTTCTTATCTGGTGCCTTTGGCATCGGCGCTGCTGCCTTTATCCAGCTGACACTGCTGATTATTTTTGGCGTACCTCTGCTGCAGGCTATTGGCACCTGTATGATGGTTATCCTGCCCATCTCCATTGCTGGCGGTTTTGGCTATCTTATCCAGGGACAGCTGGATTTCCATATTTTCCTGCAAACACTGATTGGCCAATTTATTGGTGCATATATAGGCGCTAAATTCACCCATCTTGCTCCCCGCCCAGTGCTGAAATTCTGCATTGTAGCCATGTCTACTCTAGGTGGCGTTATTCTCCTGTTCGGCAAATAAAATTTCACAAAACAAAAGCTTTCTCTTCACACCTGTGAAAAGAAAGCTTTTTTAATGTTTAAAAATTCTCTAAGCGCTTTCTGGTCTGCTCATGTACTTCAGCTTCCTTAAGGTCTGCAATCAGCTCCCGCATTTTATCTGTCAGCTGATAATCAGCCTTGCGCCACTTATCAATAGTATTAAGGGCTATATTTCTGCAGCCTATCACCGGTGACCAGAGACCTGCACAAATCAGATCTTCACCCTTGCCTGGCACAGCCTGCAACCCCTGGATAACATAGGATAAAACACCATAATCCTTATACTCTGGAGAATTACCCATCTCATTTTCCGGACCAGAGGCCATTTCCTCCAGTGGCAGTTTTTCGCTAAAGAGCTCAATTATTTCATCCACATACAGCTTATCAGGTAAAAGCAAATCGATTAAATCATAGCTTTCCTGCCAGTCACGGCGTAAAGCCGCCATAGCCTGCGGCGCAAAGTCCAGGCCCATAGCCTTGCCTAAATACAGTCCCTGGCCCTTAGCCATGGCCTCATTAATACAGCTAATGCACCTGTCACTGTCTAAAATAGCCTGGCAGGCAGATACAATCTGCTGCTTTTCCTCCAGCTCACCAGACTCAGCAAAAGCCTTGATATCAAAGATGTTGCCATACTCTTCAGCACCTAGATTTCTTTTGGCAGCCAAGCCTAAATATGCTGTCAGCAGCTGGCCGGCATTTTTGGAACTGGACAATCCCTTTACTGGAGAATCTCCTAAGGAATAGCCAATAAGCTTGCCAGCTATGGCAAACAGTTCATCACTAACCTTTCCCTGCAGCTGGGCATAAAGCTTCGTCCGCTTAATAACAGTAATAGCAGAATACTCTGGCATAATCTCATTCTGCCAGCCTTCTGTCAGAAGCCACTGGCCTATTTCCTCACTAGTATTGCGCAGGGAGCTGACAGCGTGAATCCTGCCCCAGCCCTTCAGCTTTTTTGCCAGAGCAAAGGTCATCTCATTAGCATCAGCAAAAATGCCAAAATTAAAGAGACAGAATAAAGTCAGTTCCTCAGAGCTAGCCAGGGTCAGAAGCATTTCCCGCAGCTCTCCATCAGGCTCCTGCTCCAGTACCTCTAATACCACCAGAGCAAACTTTACTGACTCCACATCATTACTTTGCAGCAGCAATGTTCTCACAAACTGGCCCAGATGCTCTGGTGAAAGTACGCCAGTATGACTGTATATCCATTCCTGCAAAGCATCTATTACCGGCAGCATCATGCCCCCCTGATTAAAATGCGTAATCAAGGCATTGGCAGCATCCTTGTATCTCTCCTTAGATGCCATTTCCAGAACCAGTGTTAGTGCACTAATATCAGGATTTTTAGTTGGCCCCATGTGATAGCGTATAGTGCCATCCATAGCACCATCAGCAAACTTCATGCCTTCCTGTGGCAGCTGTCTCAGGACAAACTCCTCAGGCAGTGTGCCATCACTTTGCAGCGCACTCTTAATACGCTGATAAATAGACTGATTTTCTTCTAACATTATCCAATTACCCCTTATATAAAATATCCCCCTGCAGCTGTCATTTATTCCTTGCTTTTCTTATAGCGGTAACCCACATACAAAATCAGCAGCCAGACAGGCAGTGCCCAGACAGCCATCTGCATATCCGGAATCTGTGTCATCATAATTATAACACCTAATAAGAATGCCAGACAAAAATAGTTTAAACCCGGAAACAGCCAGGAACGGAAATGTACTCTTTTTCCCTGCGCATCACAGTAACGGCGGAACTTCAAATGGGTAACGGTAATAGACACCCAGTTAATAACTGCAGAAATAATAACCACAGCAAAAAGATACATAAAAATCTTGCTAGGGAAGAAATAATTCATAATGACGATTAGCATAGTAATACCAGAAGACAGCAAAATACCTGCTACAGGTACACCATTATCAGAAAGCTTAGACAAAAACTTTGGTGCATCTCCCTTTTCTGCCAGACCATACAGCATCCTGGAATTACTGTAAATAGCAGAATTATAAACAGAAATAGCCGCTAACAGCACTACAAAATTCAAAATATGCGCTGCTGCAGGAATACCCACATTATCAAAAATCTGTACCAGCGGGCTGGCCTCCATGCCCACCTGGTTCCATGGCCAGAGGCACATCAATACAAACATAGTACCTACATAGAAAATCAAAATACGCCAGATAACCTGGTTAATAGCCTTAGGAATGGATTTATCGGGATCCTCTGCCTCGCCAGCGGTGATGCCAATCAGCTCAATGCCGCCAAAGGAGAACATTACCACAACACAGGCCAGCATCAAGCCCCACAGGCCATTAGGGAAATAACCGCCATTTTTCCACAAATTGCTGATATTTTCAGGAAATCCTGCTGGATTACCACAAATGATATACAGGCCAAAAACAATCATGCAGACAATAGCTGCCACTTTAATCAAGGCAATCCAGAACTCTGTTTCACCATAAGCCTTAACATTAAAGAGATTTAAAGCTGTAATAATCACCAGGCACACCAGCGCCGAAACCCACTGGGGCATATCTGGCAGCCAGTAATTCACATATATTCCCACAGCAGTAAGCTCTGCCATGCTTACCATAATATAACAATACCAATAATTCCAGCCAGAAACGAAACCAGGAAAGTCTCCCCAGTACTTAGAAGCATAATAGCTAAAGGAACCAGATACAGGCTCATCTACTGCCATCTCGCCCAGCATGCGCATAATAAAATAAATGACAATGCCACCTGTCAGATATGCCAGCATTACAGATGGTCCAGTTAAGGCAATGGTAGATGCAGAACCGTAAAATAATCCTGTACCTATAGCACTGCCCAGGGCCATCATCTGCAAATGACGATTTTTCAGCCCTCTTTTTAAATGTTTTTTCTCTTCCATAAGACAACCTCCAACCAATGTTACCCCCAAAGCTGAGGATAATGTTAATAACTTTATCCACACTTTTCCGTTTTTGTGGATAACTTAGTGCATAACTCTTATATAATCACATTTTTGCACCTGCCCACTGTGGATAACATTCACAAAACAACGTTATTATAACATAATTTATGCTTTATACCAAAAACGAACCTCCTGTCCCATCAGATTATATTATTTACAGGCAATTTTTTCCCCTGCAATCTGTTATAATAAAGACAAAACTATCAGGAGAGTGATATCATGTCTGAAAATACAAATGAAAATCCTAACCAGGCTCTCATTGACAGCCCCCATGGTCTGCAGGAAGGCATAAAAATCAAATTGCTGGATATGATTCAGCAGGCCAGTGACCCCTTTGACATCATCTATGTCCTGGCGGATTATCTGGAACGTGCTTCTGCTGAACGAGGCTATGCCCGCCATATCATCGATAACATTCATACCATTTACGGTATTTCCCTGCAGAAAGAGAAGCCTCTGCAGGACGAAATAGTAGATCTTACCGCCAGAGTCCAGCGCATTGAAGCTGCTCTTGCCGCTGCTGAAAAAAATCCAGACAGCAGTGAAGAAGAGCAAGCCCGCATGAACTTTGCCATTAAAGCACACCACAGGAAAATCCAGCAGCTGCAGCAGCTGATTGCTGCCAGCAAATAAATATTTCAAAATAAAAAAGACTGGCCCATGTTTTACAGCATTTCTGTACCAACATCGGCCAGTCTATTTATTTGCATTTTCAGAGCAATTTCTCATAATCTGCCACTGGCAAAGGACGGGAATAATAGTAACCCTGCACCCACTGACAGCCAATTGACCGCAGGAAATCAACCTGCTCCTTGGTTTCAACACCTTCGGCGATAGTCTGCATATTCAGGCTGTGAGCCATCTGCATAATAGCTGCAAGAATATTGCCACCCTTTACAGACTCATCCTTACTGTTCAAAAAGCCCATATCCAGCTTCAGAATATCAATATGCATTTTCTTCAAGCTGGTTAAGGAAGAATAGCCACTGCCAAAGTCATCCATCAAAATCATAAATCCTGCTTTGCTCAGCTGGGAAGTAGTAGCGATAATCTGGTCTGGATCCTCTGTGTAAGCACTCTCTGTTATCTCCAGCTCCAGCAAATCCTCTGGTATACGGTACTGTTCCCTCAGCTCCACCAGATAATCCACCAGCATAGGATCATACAAATCAATGCGGGACACATTTACAGACACAGGCACCACTCTTTTGCCTTCGTCAAGCCAGCGCCGCAGGCAGCGGCAGGTCTCCTCCCAGATAAACTTATCTACATCATAAACAAAGCCATTCTTCTCAAAGACCGGAATAAAATCCGCAGGAGAGATAAAGCCGCCAGTTTTGCTGTTCCAGCGCACCAGAGCCTCAGCACCAATAAGAGTCTCATTGATAATCTCGTACTTAGGCTGGAGATACAAGGTAAATTCCTTGTTCTCAATAGCTGACTCCATGGCATTGACAATTTTCTGCTCCATTACCATCTGCTGGCGCATATTATCATCATACACGCAATACGGTGTCTGGAAATTACCCTTGGCACGGTTTAAGGCTAAGTTTGCTCTGTCGCACATTACGCTGATAGGCAGTGTCTTGTCCTCCATCTTATAAAGGCCAAAGCACAGCACTGTACGGTAATTAATGGCAAAGCTGTCCGCCATCATCTGCAAGGTCTTAATGAGACGCATATCATTGCCATGGCCCATTTCAAAGCACATAGCAAAATTATCTGCATAAAGGCGCCCGCTGACACAAAGGGGCAGATTCACATCTCTGAGAAAGCGGCCAATATACCTTAAAAGCTTATCGCCTACATCCTCACCAAATAAATCATTAAGTACCTTAAACCGCTCAATGTTGATGCGCAGAATGCAGAACTCTTTGTCCTTATTCTCCATGAGCATATCATAGGTCTTATCATAAAAAGCCTGCTTGTTATATAACCCTGTAAGCTCATCAAAGGACGTCAGATGCTCCAGGGAATGTGCCTCTGAAGTGGGATTCAGCGCATTATAGGCGTTTTCATGATGATAGTCACGGCTCATGTGAATGCCATTCAGGATAATCTTCCCATCATCCATCAGCTTGTACATGAAGGCCATTCGCATAAAAATAATATGGGTGTACTGGGTGCTGTTTAACAGCACACTGGAAAGCACAGTCTTTTCCTCTTCATAATCAATCATGCGGAACTTTATCTTTTCCACTGTACAAGGCATTAAACGCTCATATTCCTGGCGCAGCACCTGCCTGACGTTCCAGCTTCCCCTTGCAAAGTTAGGTATCACCGGTCCATAAGCAATAGCATCCTCTGCCAGAATGTCAGATATGCCTTCCATATTATCATGGTCGAAGTAATCCCGTACCAGTTTTTCTGTCAACTCTATCAGTTGTTCTTTTGTAACCTGTTCTGCCATAAAAACAGCCTCATATTCTATCCAATCAAAATTGAAAATTGCTTCCAGCAGCAATCCTGCTGGTT
>JAFPCE010000039.1 GCA_017390245.1 Selenomonadaceae bacterium | reverse complement strand
TTTCATCCTGATTTAATGTAATATTGAGTTGAGCCATTGTTTTATCCTCCTCGGTATTGTGTTTTGTGGTAATTTCATTATACCTGAAGGATGAGCCAATGGCTCGTTTATTTAATTTACACCATTATAAGGACTTAACCAGGCAACGGGGTGATTGTGGTGAAGTTATTGCATGTAGGGGATTTGCATATTGGCAAAAGCCTCTTTAAATTTGACCTGATTGAGGATCAGAAGTACATATTGCAGCAGATAGTAAATGCGGCAGAAAAGCATCATGTGGATGCAGTACTGCTGGCGGGAGATATTTACGATACAAGCCAGCCAGCGGAAAAGGCAGTAAATCTGCTGGACTGGTTTTTAAGAGAGCTGGCGCAGATAAAGGTGAAAACCTTTATGATTAGTGGTAACCATGATTCAGATGTGCGGCTGAATTTTGGCAAAAGCTTTTTTGCTAAAGAAAATATTTATATTGGGGCTGTGTTTGATGGGAAGCTGGGGAAATACACTCTGGAGGATGAGCAGGGGCCAGTGAATATCTATCTGCTGCCATTTATTAAGGCTTCTCATGTAAAGCAGTATTTTCCTGAGGCTGAGATTAACGATTATAGTGAGGCTGTGGCTCAGGTTATTGAAGATGCTGCTATTGATACTAGCGAAAGAAATGTCATAGTGGCCCATCAGTTTGTGGCAGGCAGTAATTTAAGCACGCCACCAGAGCTGGCAGGCTCAGAGGGAACTGGTACTATCAGTGTTGGACTGGTAGAGCAGGTGAAGACGGAGGTCTTTGCTGATTTTGACTATGTGGCTCTGGGGCATATTCATTCTCCTCAGCAGGTAGGCAGGTCAGAGGTGCGTTATGCTGGATCGATTTTAAAGTATTCTGATAAGGATACTAAGCATGAAAAATCTCTGCCACTGATTACCCTGGGGAAAAAGGGTGAGGTAAAGATTGAGCTGCTGCCATTAAAGCCGTTGCGGGATGTGCGGCATATTAAAGGCTGCATGAAGGAGATTATTGCTAAAGAAAACCTGAAGGATACTGATGATTATGTATATGTAACACTGCAGGATGAGGATTATATTAACGATGCCATGAGCATTATCCAGCAGTACTATCCTCACGCAATTAACCTGGATTATGATAACCAGCATACCCGCTCCATGGAACAGGTGGAAGCCAGCCAGCAGGAGGAGCGTAGCTTCAAAGAAATCGCAGCTGATTTTTACCAGCAGATATTTGGTGAGGAAATTACCCCGGAGGAAATGGAAATATTAGAGGCAGCAGCCAGAGAGGCAGGTATCACAAATGAAGCCAATTAAATTGAAAATTTGCGGCATTGGACCATACGCTGGCGAAGTGCAGGAAATAGATTTTAGCAAATTTGAGGATAAGGGCATCTTCTTGATTTCCGGTGAAACCGGTTCTGGTAAGACCATGATTTTTGATGCCATCTGCTTTGCCTTATTTGGCCAGACCAGCGGTACTTACCGCAATGCTAAAAGAATGCGCAGTGATTACGCCGACAGTTCTACTCCTAGCTATGTAGATTTCTATTTTTCCCATCAGGAACACGAATATCGTATTTACAGAGCACTTGCCTATGAAAGAGCAAAAAAACGTGGCGCAGGCACAACAGAAGAAGCTGAGAAGGCTATTCTGTATTATGATGATGGCACTCCTCCAGTTGAGAGAACTGTTAGCGCTGTGGACAAGGCTTTGCAGGAGATTTTGCAAATCACGCCAAAGCAATTTAAGCAGATTGGCATGATTGCCCAGGGAGAATTCTGGAAGCTGTTAAATACCTCCACTAAGGACCGTACTGAGGTATTGCGTTCTATCTTTATGACAGATGGCTATGCCGCCCTGGCTGACAAGCTCTGGCTGAAGGTGAAGAATAGCAGTGGCGAAGTAGCTGATACGGAAAAGAGCATTATCCAGTATCTGCACGATGTGAAGGGACCTTGCGAAGATCAGCCTGTTACCCAGACAGCTCCGGAGGAGGATACTAATAACCCAGAGCTGATGCTTGATGATGAGCTGAAGGAAATGCTGGCGAAGACAGATGCCACTGGCCATGTGGCAGATGTGGACAGCGTTTTAGATTTAATTGGCAGAATCGTGCAAAACTATGAGGATAAGCTGGCAGTTTATACTGAGGATTTGCAGTCGGCCCGCAGTACCAAGGAAAATTTCACTGAATATATTGGTGTGTTAGAGGAATATCAGCAGGCACTGCAGGCTCTGCCAGAGAAAAAGCAGCTGCTGCAGCAGGCGGTGGAGGCAAGTCTGCAGGCCCAGAAGGTTCTGGCAGAAGCTAAGAGTCATAGCGAGGAAATCGACAAGCTGAAACAGATTGTGAGCCAGATTCAGCAGGAGCAGGAAAAATACCAGCAGCGCAGCAGCCTGGAAAAAAGCATTGCCCAGCTGCAAAAAGCGGAAAAGGATTTATTGGCAGAGCAAGAGGATGTTAAACAGCAGCAGGAAAAGCTGAAACTGCATATTAAGGAGCTTCAGGATGGTATTGTTAAATTAAAGGAAAGTCCGGAGCTTTTTGAAAAGGCCCAAAGCAAGCGTCAGATTATAGCGGATTTGTATAAAAAGCTGAAGGCGTTGTTAGCCGATAAGCAGCAGGCCTATGAAAAGCTTGCTCAGGAGCTGAAGACCAGACAGGGAAAGCTCCAGGAGGCTCAGGCAGTGTATGACAAGGCAGCTGCCCAAAGGCAGGCAGGTGAGCGCCTGCTGGAAAACTGCCGGGCAGGTATTCTGGCTTCAGAGCTGCAGCCTGGCATGCCATGCCCTGTATGTGGCAGCATGGAGCATCCACACTTAGCAGAGCTGCCTCAGGATAATATTACTGAAGAACAGGTGGAAAAGCTGCGGCTGGCTGAGAAAAAATCCCAGGATGCGAAGAATGATGCTTCTACAGTAGCTGCTAAGGCAAAAAGCGATGTGGATAATCAGGTTCAGCAGATAAAAGAGCTTTCCCTGGAGTATTTACAGCATGAACTATATGGTGAGCAGTATCAGTCTTTGTCTATGACAGATAGGCTGGACATGGATGAAGCCGGCAATATTATGCTGGATATGAAGCAAATCTGGGAACTGTTGCAGCAGGAAGCAGAATTTGTGTGTGCTCTGGGCATGGCTCATAAAAAGGTTCTGGATAAGCTGGCGCTAGACAAGCAGAAGCTGGATAAATGTCAGGCTGACCTGGATAAGTCTCAGAAGCAGCAGGAAAAGCTTAATGACACTGTGGCTAAGGTGCAGACTGCTTTGCAGAATACCCAGAAAGAAATGGCGCTGCAGCAGGGCCAGCTGGAATCCCTGGCAAAGCTGGCTTATGCTAGCTGGCAGGAAGCTAAGGCTGCTATGGAAAAAGCTGATAAACAGCAGAAGGATTTAAGTAACAATATTACCGTGGCAGAAGAGAATAATAATAAGCTGCTGCAAGAGGTTACCAGCCTGAAGTCAGCTATTAAGACCATGGAGGAAGGCAATAAGGCACGCTATAACAAGGTCTGCCAGCTGAAGCAGAAGAATTTCCTCTCTAAGGTACAGGATCAGCCGGAGAATGAATGGAATCAGCTGGACTGGGAGAATTTGCCAGATGTTAAGGAAATGGCACAGAACCAGGCAGAAATGGTGGAGATAATCCAGCAGCTGGTTACTGCACTTACCATGAATAAGCAGAATAATACAGAAAAAGCCCAGCGGATTGCCAGTTTGCAGGCTGGCTTAGGGGAAAAGCAGCATTTAAATGCTGTTTATAATAAACTGCATAAGCTGGTGGCTGGACAGACAGCAGGCAAATCAAAAATCTCTCTGGAGCAGTTCGTACAGGCAACGGGCTTTGATAAAATTATCTGGGCGGCAAACCGACGCCTGACACCAATGAGCAATGGACAGTATGAACTGTATCGCAAAGAAAATAGCGGTGGCGGTACAACCTTTTTAGATTTAGAAGTGCTGGATAAAAAAACCGGCCACCGCCGGGATGTAGGTGACCTTTCTGGTGGCGAAAGCTTCATGGCATCCTTAAGCCTGGCTCTGGGATTGTCAGATACGGTAGCATCTCACCTGGGGGGCATACAGATAGATGCCCTGTTTATCGATGAAGGCTTTGGTACTCTGGATAGAAATTCTCTGGATAAGGCACTGGAAATATTATTAAAGCTGTCTAATGCCAGCAAGCTGGTTGGTATCATCAGCCATCGGGAGGAATTAATTGAAAGCATTCCCCAGCAGATAAAGGTCAGCAAGGAAGCAAAGGGCAGCAGTATCGAAATAGAAACTGTATAAATTTTTCAAATAATTTTATTGGAAAAAGAATATTGAGAACAGCTGTAAAGCAAGGTATAAAGCCAAGTTTTGCAGCTGTTTTTTTGTTGATTTAAAAAAGTTTTTGTAAAAATTTTTTTAATGTAAATTGTATAATCAAGTTGAACACTTGAAAAAATAAAAAATCCACAGTGTGTCCTGTGTTAAAATGGTTTTTCTACAAATCACAACAAAGGAGCAATCACTATGGATCACACCAATTTTAACACAGAAGAGATTATTCGTAAACCTGGCAAG
>JAFPCE010000038.1 GCA_017390245.1 Selenomonadaceae bacterium | reverse complement strand
TTATCAAGGATATGATTGATGATGTGCTGATGTCCAAGAACATGATGATGCTGAACATAATCGCTGTAGGTATTCTGGTGGTTATGTTTGTCCGGGGTGTGTTCTACTATGGTCAGAGCTATCTGGTGTCCTATGTGGGCCAGCGTGTTATAATTGATGTGCGCAGTATCTTGTTCCGGAAATTCCAGCGGATGCCGCTGGCTTATTTTGACAGGCAGCAGACTGGTACTGTTATGAGCTACATCACCAATGATGTGGCGGCAATGCAGAGCGCCATTGTTGATAATTTAATTGACCTGGTAACTGAGGCATCCATTTTAATCGGTTCTCTGTGCATGATGATGTATCTGGACTGGAAGCTCAGCATGCTGACCTTGATGACTATACCGCTGGTAGGTTACGCCATGAAGATTTTTGGACGGAAGCTGAAGTCCTCTGGTTCTGTTATCCAAGAGCGCATGGCTGATATTACCTCCATGCTGCAGGAAAGCATTTCTGCTATCAGAGTTGTGAAGTCCTTTGTGCGTGAGGCTTATGAAATAAAGCGCTTTGAAAGACAGAATATCCTGAATTTCCAGGCTGCCATGAAAAATGTTAAGCTGACCAGCCTGCTGACACCAACTGTAGAGTTTCTGGCGGCTATAGCTGTTACCTTTATTGTATGGTTCGGCGGTTATGAGGTGGTTAACGGTGTTATTACTGCTGGTGAGCTGGTGGCATTTCTTACTTATGCAGTTAACCTGGCTAATCCAGTTAAGCGCCTGGCTCGTGTTTACGGTGCTATCCAGAGAGCTATGGCTGCAGCAGAGCGTGTCTTTAACGTTATGGACATGGAAGAGAAGATTACTGACAAGGAGGATGCCAAGAAGCTGCCTCAGATTCAGGGTGAGGTGGTTTTTGATGGCGTTACCTTTGGCTATAAGGAAGGGCAGTATGCCCTGGAGGATATCAACATCCAGGCTAAGCCTGGTGAAATGATAGCGCTGGTAGGTCCTAGTGGCAGCGGCAAGTCTACTATTGCTAACCTGATTCCACGGTTTTACGATGTGGAGGCAGGCAGCATCAGCATTGATGGCTATGATATCCGTGAGGTTACCGCTGACTCTCTCCGTGAGCAGATTGGCCTGGTTCCACAGGAAACCATGCTGTTTAGTACCAATGTGCTGGAAAATATCCGTTATGGCCGTCTGGATGCTACTGATGAAGAGGTGCTGCAGGCTGCTGTGGCAGCTAATGCTGATGAGTTTATCAGGGAGCTGCCTGAGGGATATGAAACAAAGCTGGGTGAGCGGGGCCTGAATCTTTCTGGTGGCCAGAGACAGCGCATAGCTATTGCCAGGGCTATTTTGAAGAATCCAAGAGTTTTGATTTTAGATGAGGCTACTTCGGCCTTAGATACAGAAAGCGAGAAGATTGTACAGGAAGCATTGGATAAGCTGATGATTGGCAGAACATCCTTTGTGATTGCCCACCGCCTGTCTACAATTTTCAATGCTGATCAGATTTATGTTGTGGAAAATGGTCATGTGCGTGAGCATGGTACCCATGAAGAGCTTCTGGCAAAGGGAGGGCTGTACAGCAATCTGTACAATATCCAGTTCCGCCAGAATAGTAGCCAGTAAGGAGAAGCGGTATGTGGTTGTTATATAATATAGCAGCGGTTTTCGTTGTTATTCTCATGATACCAGCCTTTTGCGTCAGGGCAGTGAGAGAAAAGGGCTTTATTGAGAGAATCAAGCAGCAGCTTGGTTTTCTGCCAAAGCATGCCTTGGACAAGGTGGTACGGAAAAATTGTATATGGGTACATGCAGCTTCTGTAGGTGAGATTGTAGCGGCAAGTCCATTGATTAAGGAGTTCCGCAAGGAATTCCCTAAGAGCCCGATTCTGGTATCTGTATTTACCAACAGCGGCTATGAGATGGCTAACCGCATCATTAAGGATGCAGACAGCATTATCTATTTCCCTTTTGATTTGCCATGGCTGTCAGCCCATCTGCTGTATAAGGTGAGACCACGAGTGTTTATGCCTGTAGAGACAGAGCTGTGGCCTAATTTCTTAAAGGCTGCCAAAAAGCTGGATATTCCAGTTATGATGGTAAACGGACGTATCAGTGGCAAGAGTGTGTCACGCTACCGTTATTTAAGCTCTATCTGGGATTCTATGCTGGCTACTATCAAGCAGTTTGCCATGCAGTCTCCTATTGATGCAGATAATATCATCAGCTTAGGTGCTAATAAGGACCTGGTTACTGTTACAGGTAACACAAAGTTTGATCAGACCTATACCAATGTCAGTGCCGAGGAAAAACAGGCATTAGTGAAAGAAATGGGCCTGGAGGACAATGAAGGCATTTTCCTGGCAGGTTCTACTCATAAGGGCGAGGAAGAGCACGTGCTGGCTGCCTTTGCAGAAATCCGCAAGAGCTTTCCTAAGGCGAAGCTTTTAATTGCGCCTCGTTCTGTGCTGAGAACCGGCACTATACAGTCTCTGTGCCATCAGCATGGCTTTACCAGTGTTACCAGAACCCAGTTACAGGAAGCGCCTGCTTCTGGCCATGACGTGGTAATCTTAAATACCATTGGCGAGCTGGGCAAGGTTTACAGCATTGGTGATGTTATCTATGTTGGTGGCAGCCTGATTCCTCATGGCGGTCACAATGTTTTAGAGCCTGCAGCTCATGGCAAGGCCATTATTGTGGGCTACAATATGTTTAACTTCAAGGACACCCATGTGCTCTTTACCAAGCGCAATGCTGTTATTACCGTTAAAAACCAGCAGGAACTGGTGGATGCAGCAGCTATGCTGTTTAAGGATAAGCAGGAACGCCAGCGCATGGAGCAGGAGACACTGGCTATTGTCAGTGAAAACCGTGGTGCAGCCAGAAAATCTGCAGAAATTCTCCATGCTATGCTGCGGGAGTGCGAGAGTGGCAGCAAGGTTAAGGCTACCGATAAGCTGGAAAATTTCCAGACTTATTTCTTCCAGCTCATTCATGGCAAGGAGCCTCACGGCATTACTGTAAAGATTTTAATCAGCTTATTGCATTTATTTGCTTATATTTACGGCTTTTTAGTAAATCTGAAGCTGGCAGGCTACCGTTTCGGTATTTTCAGCAAAAAGAAGCTGGACTGCTATGTTATCAGCTTAGGTAATATTACCGTAGGTGGTACTGGTAAAACTCCTACTGCCCAGCGCATGGCTAAGGAAATAAGGGATATGGGCTACAAGGTAGTAATCCTGAATCGAGGCTATCGTGCGAAGTGGCAGGGTGAGGTAGGTATCGTTTCTGATGGCAAGACCCTGCAGATGGATGCTACCCAGGCAGGTGATGAGGCATACATGCTGGCAAAGCATCTGCCTAATGTACCTGTGCTGATTGGCCCAGAAAGAGCCAAGACAGGCCAGTATGCTATTGACCATTTTGGGGCAGAGGTAGCAATCTTAGATGATGGCTTCCAGCACTGGCAGCTAGAAAGAGATTTAGACGTAGTACTTATTGATGCAGTTAATGTCTTTGGTAATGGACATATTCTGCCACGAGGTACATTGCGTGAGCCAATTTCCCATTTGCAGCGTGCAGATGTGTTCCTCTTAACTAAGGTAGATCAGGCTGCCAAGGGCTCAATTGAATATATTTGCAACACTATTGATAAATATTCCAAGGATGCTGTGGTAGTGGAAAGTATCCATCAGCCACAGTCCTGCGTAGAGCTGACTGAGTGGGGACACAATATTGCCAGCCAGGGCATGCCTATTTCCAGTATTAAGGGTAAGCGGATTGTTGCTGTTTCTGCGATTGGTAATCCGGCTTCCTTTGAGCAGACCTTGTGTGATGCAGGAGCAGAGCTGATTGAAAGCCTGCGCTTCCCTGATCATCATGAATATAGTGAAGAGGAAATGCTGGATGCTATTGAGCAGGCACTGGCACAGGATGCAGAGGCTATTGTGACTACTGAGAAGGATGCGGTAAAGATTCCGCAGTCTGTAGCTGAAAATGCTGATGGCAAGCCAAATCTGCCTATCTATGTATTAACTGTAGAGGTAGTTATGCAGAAGGGCGAGGCTGAGATTATAGAGCTTCTGCGCAACAGAATTGCCGACCATGTCAAGGGAAAGGTGAAGAAATGAATACATTATGTGTAATACCAGCCAGATACGCATCTACCAGGCTTCCAGGCAAGCCACTGGCAGATATTGCTGGCAAACCAATGATTGCCAGAGTATATGAACAGGCATCCAAGGCCAAGCGCCTTTCTGCTGTGATAGCGGCAGTGGATGATGAAAGGGTTTATGAGGCTGTTACAGCTAATGGCGGACAGGCTATGATGACTGCTAAGGATCATCCAACAGGTACTGACCGTCTGGCCGAAGTGGCAGCAGCTCATAGTGAAGCTGATTTAATCATTAATGTTCAGGGTGATGAGCCATTGATTGACCCGGCTTTAATAGATGCTTTAATTGCTGCTTTTGAGGAAGACAGCGAGCTTTTTATGGCTACTGTGAAGTCTCCTATGACTGATCCTGAGGAAAAGCAGAATCCTAACAATGTTAAGGTTGTTACGGATAAAAATGGTTATGCACTGTATTTTTCCCGTTCTCTTTTGCCATATTTCCGTGAGGATACCGGGGTAACTGTTTATAAGCACATTGGCATATACGCTTATAAGCGTGATTTCCTTTTGCAGTATGCCAAGATGGCGCCTACTCCCCTGGAGCAGACTGAATCTCTGGAGCAGCTGAGAGCCTTGGAAAATGGCTATAAAATAAAGGTAATAGAAACCCAGTCTAAATTCGTAGGTGTAGATACTCCTGAGGATTTAGCAGCAGTAAATAAGATATTTAATGAACGGCTCAAGGGCCCACAGATGTGAGAAAGGCGGTAAGGTTATGAATTCCGTACAGGTAGGTAATTTTTCAATTGGTAATGGCCAGCCATTAGCTCTTTTAGCAGGACCTTGCGTACTGGAGGGCCTGGAGCGTTCTTTAAAGATTGGCCACGGCATCAAGGAGATTTGCGACCGGATTGGCATGCCTTATGTATTTAAGGCTTCCTTTGACAAGGCTAACCGTTCTTCCTTTAATGGCTTTAGAGGACCTGGTCTGGAGAAGGGACTGGAAATGCTGAAGACTATTAAAGAGGAATTAGGGGTGCCAGTAGTAACAGATATTCATACTGAGGAGCAGGTGAAGCCTGCAGCCAAGGTGGTGGATATCCTGCAGATTCCTGCATTTCTCTGCCGCCAGACTGATTTGATTTATGCAGCAGCTCAGAGCGGTTGTGTAGTTAATGTCAAGAAGGGACAGTTCCTGGCTCCTGGTGATATGCGCAATGTGGTGGATAAGCTCCATGAGGGTGGCTGCTCCCAGATTATGCTGACAGAGCGCGGTGCGTCCTTTGGTTATAATAATCTGGTAGTGGATATGCGCTCCTTCCCTATCATGCGTTCCTTTGGCTATCCAGTAGTTATGGATGGTACTCACAGCGTACAGCTGCCAGGTGGTGGTGGTACCTGCTCTGCAGGCAACAGGGAATTCGTACCAAATCTGGTACGGGCTGCTGTTGGCTCTGGTGTGGATGCGCTCTTCTTGGAGGTGCATGACAATCCAGAGGAGGCTCTCTGCGACGGTCCTAATATGGTTTATTTAGATAAGCTGGAGGATTTGTTAAAAGATGCTATGGCAATTCATGAAATTGTCAGAAAAAAGTTGTAAAATATTAGCACTATCGATTTACTAAGTAAATTTATCAGTGTGAAAATGAGGATATAAATGATTAAAAATTCAGCCATTGAGACATTGCAAATTGAGGCAGACTCAATAGTAAAGCTTATAGACAGAATTGATGATGAATTTGAAGCAGCAGTAAAATGCATTTTGGACTGCCATGCCAGGGTAGTTGTTACTGGCATGGGCAAGTCTGGTCACATTGGCCGCAAGATTGCAGCCAGCCTGGCCAGCACTGGCACACCAGCCTTCTTTATGCATCCGGCAGAGGCATTTCATGGTGATCTGGGCATGGTTACAGCTGATGATGTGGTTATTGCTATTTCCAACAGCGGTGAGAGTGCTGAGGTAGTTAATATTCTGCCTATTATCAAGCGCATTGGGGCAAAAATCATTGCTATGAGTGGCAGAAGACATTCTGCTTTAGGCAAAAACTCTGATTATTTTATTAATATTGGTGTGGAGCGGGAGGCATGTCCATTGGGACTGGCTCCTACTGCCAGCACTACTGCTACTTTGGCTATGGGTGACGCTATAACTGTGGCTTTATTAGAAGCAAGGAACTTTACCAAGCAGGATTTTGCCCTGTTCCACCCAGGTGGCTCTTTAGGCAGGCGTCTGCTGTTAACTGTGGAAAATGTTATGCATAGCGGTGAGGATAATCCTGTTATTCCTAGCGGCCATACTGCCAAGGAAGCTTTGTTTATGATGACAGAGAAGGGCCTGGGTGCTACCTCTGTTATTGATGAAAATGGCAAGTTTATCGGGCTGGTAACTGATGGCGATATTCGTCGCGGTCTGGCTAAAGGCAGCCAGTTCCTGGAGGAATCTGTAGAGAATCTGATGACCAGGAGTCCTCAGACTATTTCCCAGGAAAAGCTGGCAGCAGAGGCTTTATCTATTATGGAAAAGCATCAGCCAAGGCCTATTACCGTCCTGCCAGTTATTGATAAGGATAATAAACCAGTTGGTATTGTGCATTTAACTGATTTGCTGCGCCAAGGGGTTGTATAAAGTGTTAAAGCATCAGGAGGCTCTTTTACGGGCTGAAAAAATTAAAGTGGTTGTGTTTGATGTGGATGGTGTCCTCAGTGACGGGCATATCTACATGGGGCCTCAGGGAGAAGCTATGAAAGCTTTTTCTGCCCGGGATGGCATGGGGATTACCTTATTGCACAGAGCAGGTATCAAAACTGCGATTATAACTGGCAGACAGTCAGAGATTGTGGCAAACAGGGCCCGGGAACTGAAGATTACCAGAGTATGGCAGGGCTGCAGTGATAAGCGGGAGGCCTGGGAAGAGCTGAAGCAGGAGCTGCAGGTTAAGGATGAAGAAATAGCTTATGCTGGTGATGATTTAAATGACCTGCCACTTTTACTGAAGGCAGGTTTGGCAGCAACAGTGGCTGATGCTGTACCAGAGGTCAGTGATGCAGCCCAGCTGCAAAGCAGCTATAATGGCGGCCAGGGAGCTGTACGGGAAATTGCGGAATTTATTCTGAAAAGGCAGAATAAATGGCAGCAGCTGGTAGAGGGCTTCACTGGTCCTCAGAAGCTGGAAGCTGCAGCGCAGTAGGTTTGATGGTGGTGAATTATTTATATGGCATATAAAATAATAATGTTTTTGAGCTGGGTAGCCTGCAGGACTCCTTACAGCTGGCTGATGGCCGCAGGTAAGGGGCTGGGCATCCTGTATTTCAAGTTTATCAAGAAGCAGCGCAACCGTGCTGTGAAGCAGATGATGGAATCTCTGCATAATTCCCAGGAGGAGGCAGAAAAGCTGATAAGGGCCTCTTTCATTAATATGGGCAAAAATTTTATGGAGGCACTTTACATGCCTGCCTTAAATAAAGAGAATTTTCATAAGCATATTGAAATCGATCATCTGGAAATCATGGAGCAGGCTCTGGCAGAGAAGCATGGTGTTGTAGTGCTGACAGGCCACGTAGGCAACTGGGAATGGCTTTCTGCTGCCTTTACCATGAATGATATGCCGGTAACAGCTATTGCCAAGCCACAGCCTAATATGGATTACACCAATGCTTTAAATGAACTGCGCTCTAAGATAAATGTGGAGATTTTCTCCCGTGGTACCAGTGAGCTGCTTTCTGCAGCTAAGGCGCTGAAGAAGGGTAAGATTTTAGGCTTTCTGGCAGACCAGGATGCTGGTCCTGGCGGTGCTTTTATTGAATTTTTAGGCAAGACAGCTTCTACTCCTATGGGAGCAGCTGTATTTGCCAAAAAGTTTAATTCTCCTATTGTGCCGGCCTTTATTCTGCGCCAGCCTGATGGCCATCACCGTGTGGAAATCGGCGAAATCATGCGCTATGAGGATACCGGTGATTCTGATAAGGATTTATTTGATTTAACCTATAAGATGACTAAATTTCTGGAGAAAAAGATTCTGGACAACCCAACCCAGTGGCTGTGGTTCCAGAAGCGCTGGAATACACCTGTGAATGAGAAGAAGATTAAGCATCATACCGTTAAGGCAGAGGTAACAGCTGATGAATAAGAAGAAAAAGCTTTTGCTGGGCGGTGTAATATTACTGCTGGCAGCCTTGATAGCATGGACTGTAAGTACATTGCCAGAAGTGCCAGAGACAAATAATGCACCATCGGAAAAAAGCGTAATGACATATAATGGCAATACTCTTTCTGCTGAGCTTAATGGCAAAAAGCAGTGGGAGGCTACTGCTGAAAAAATTGAGATGGATATTGAAACCCATGATGCTGTGTTGACCAATATGGATGCTAAGTTTTATACTGATGACGGCAGGGTACTGGAGCTGAAGGTACCAAGAGCAAGATATATTGATAAAACTAAGGATCTGGAGGCTGAAGGCGGCGTTACTGGCTCTAGCACAGATGGTGCTAAGCTGAAGTGTGACAAAATACACTGGATTGCTGATAACAGCCTGCTGGCTTTAATTGATAATGTGGAGCTGGAAAGAGACAGTGACCATGTAAAGGCCACTGGTGACAGAATGGAAAGCAAGGATGGCTTTGCCAAGTTTAAGATTACTGGCCATGCTCATTTACAGAAAGGGAATTGATTATGCTGAAGAAATTGCAGCCTAAAAAAATATTATTATTGACCGCTGCCATAAGCCTTTTGTCTACTGGCATGCTGTTTGCTGCTGAAGAAGCTCCTACTTCTTTAGATGGCGATACTGTGGAGTATGACATGGAAACCGGCATCATCAAGGCACAGGGGGATGTGCTGATGATTCGCGGTGATGCCAAGGTGACAGGCAATGAAGCTGAATATAATTCTAAAACCAAGGAAGGCAAGGTTGTGGGCAATGTTATTGCTGTGCAGAAAAATGCCAGAGTGACAGCCCAGCAGGTAACCAGTGATGCTAACCAGCACATGATTGCTACTGGTAATGTACACGGAACAATGGATGATAAGACATTCATTGGTGAGAAGGTGGATTATTTCCAGCCTGATGAGTATGTTTTGATTGAAAACAGGGGAACTATTACCTCTAAGGATGGTTCCTTTACTGCCGATACCATGGAAGGCTATCTGAAGGAAGAGCATCTTATAGGTACTGGCAATGTTTATGTAGATAGTCCGGTAAACAGCCTGATTGCAGGCGGTGATTTGCTGAATTATTATGGTGCAAACAGAGGCGAGGCCATTTTAACTGGCAATGCCTGGGCAGTTCAGCACAACAACAGACTGAAGAGCCACAAGCTGACACTGCATTTAGCCCAGAATGGCAAGAGTACAGTCAGCGAATAATCATAGCTTTGGAGGAAACAGGGAATGCATATAGAGGTCAAAAATTTAGTAAAAACCTTTAAAAAACGCAATGTGGTTGATGGCGTATCTCTGCGGGTTGATAAAGGAGAAATTGTTGGCCTGTTAGGTGCAAATGGTGCTGGCAAAACAACCACCTTTTATATGATTGTTGGTTTGGAGAAGCCTACCTCAGGCGAGGTGCTGATTTCAGATATTCCGATTGCAGATATGCCAATGCACAAGAGAGCACGGCTGGGCATTAGTTATCTGGCTCAGGAGGCTTCAATTTTCCGGGGACTGACTGTAGAGCAGAATATTATGTCTATTCTGGATACTCTGCCTTTAACTCAGGCAGAAAAGGACAATAAGATAGATTCCCTGCTGGAGGAGTTCCATGTAGCTCATGTAAGGGAACGTCTTGGTTCTGAGCTTTCAGGTGGTGAGCGCCGCCGTGTGGAAATAGCCAGATGCCTGGTATTAGAGCCAAAGTTCATTCTTTTAGATGAACCATTTGCTGGTGTTGACCCAATTGCTGTAGCAGATATCCAGAATATTATTGGTTATCTCCGTGACCGTGGCATCGGCATTCTGATTACAGACCATAACGTAGTAGAAACACTGCGTATAGTGGACAGAGCTTATATTCTGAATGAGGGCAAGATTCTGGTGGAGGGTGATGTAGATACCATCCTGAACGACCCGCTGGCCCGCAGGTACTATATTGGCGAAAATACTAAATTATAATAGGGGATTAGAAGATGGGAATACGTATTTTAGATAAATACATTTTTAAAGAGGTTTTTAAGACCTTTATTTTTGGTATTTGTGCCTTTTCAGCTGTGTTCATTGGTTCAGGCACATTATTCCGCATAGCGCAGTACATTACAGAATATGGTGCTTCTGTTGCATCTGTAGTGAAGATTTTTGTGCTGAGCCTGCCAGGCGTAGTTATCTGGACGTTTCCAATGTCCATGCTGCTGTCCAGCCTGCTGACTATTGGTCGTATGTCTGGTAACAGTGAGATTACTGCCATGAAATCCTGCGGCATCAGCTTTTACCGCATTGCTGCTCCAGCTATTGTACTGGGGGCTTTTGTCAGCGTTTTTGCGGTAGCATTTAATGAGTATGTTGTGCCTTGGTCTGTAGAGTCTTATAACAATGTTCTGAAGTATGAAATCCAGGGTAATTTAGCTCCTCAGTCCATGGAGCATGTTATCATTAAGGATATTAAGGATGGCAACATCCAGCGCCTGGTATATGCCCGCCAGTTTGTGGCAGAAACCAATATAATGGAAGGCGTTACCATGCAGTCCTTTGAAAATGGCAAGCTGCGCCACGTAGAAAATGCTGAATATGCTGAGTGGAAAGGCGGAGAATGGGAAATGCATCAGGGCATCATTTATGATGTAGCTGAGGGCGAAAGCCAGCATACCATGCACTTTGAAACTCAGGTACTGCCAATTAATGAAAATCCTAAACAGATTGTCCGGGGCCAGAAGAAGCCTGAAGAGATGACTATGAAGGAATTAAATGAGCAGATTAATATTATGAAATCCCAGTATGTGAACACTAAAAAGCTTGAGACTGAGCTTTACCAGCGCCTGACTATTCCAATGGCCAGCCTGATTTTTACACTGGTGGGCGTGCCGCTGGGCATGCAGCCAAACCGTAACAGCTCTTCTATGGGCTTTGTTATGAGTATTCTCATTATTTTTGTTTATTACAGCTTAATGACCATGGCAGGTGCTATTGCCCAGGGCGGCATGGTACCTCCTGTTTTAGCGGTATGGATACCGAATATTATTGGCATAGCAGCAGGTGGCTATTTAATGCATCGCATGGCAAAATAACTTGTAGTTAAAAAATGCTAGGTTCTAAGGAGACCCTGACATGTACGGAATATTCCTGATTGTAATCTTAATAATTACTGGTGGTATTATTGCCTTTATTGGTGATCACCTGGGCTCCAAGGTGGGCAAAAAGAAATTGACTGTCTTTGGCTTGCGGCCAAAGTATACCTCAATGCTGGTGACCATTATAACTGGATTCCTTATTACCACTTTGACTCTGGGCGTAATGACAGTTTCTTCGGAAAATGTCCGTACAGCCCTTTTTGGCATGGAAAAATTAAATAAGAGCATGCAGGATGCGAAAGCTGAGCTGGCCAATACCTCGGCAGAGCTGGCTATGGCAAAAGCTGAGCAGAATAAAGCTCAGGAAGATTTGAAAAAAGCCAGAAATGAGCTGCAGGGACTGCAGCAGCAGACGGAAACTCTGGAGGCTAGAAATCAGGAGCTGCAGGCGGGGAATAAACGTTTAGAAGATACTAACAGTGAGCTGCTCCATAGAAATGAAAAGCTGACAAATGTTAATCTGATTCTGGAGGAGGGCAATGAGCGCCTCCACAAGAATAACAAGGAGCTGGAGGAAAATAACAGGGATTTAAGCACTGGTATTAAGATTATGCGTGAAGGTGATATTACCTTCAGAGCTGGCGAGGTACTGGCGGCAGGAGTTATTAAGGGCAAGCGTTCCCAGGAGGAAATCGTGGAGGATGTGGACAAGCTGGTAAATGCAGCCCGTTATAATGTAACAAGGCGCATTGGCAGTGAGGCTCCTGACGCAGCCAAGGATATCTGGCTGTATCAGCCAGAATATACGGATGCCATTAAGTTTATCTCTGAGCATGAAGATGATTACGTAGTACGGCTGACAGCAGCAGGAAATATGGTCCGGGGTGAGCCTGTCCGGGTAGATATCCAGCTGTTTAAGGATAATGTTATTTACAAGAGAAATGAGCTTATTTTGCAGAAGCCATTGCAATTTGACCCAAGGAATCCACAGGATGTGGAAGCTAAGCTGATGGAATTCCTCCATGAAGTGAACCGGACTGCTCGCAGCAAGGGCATGCTGGCTGACTCCATCAGCGGTACTGTTGGTGTTATTGATGGCGAGCAGGTATACAGAATCATGAGCGAAATGCAGCGCAGCACTGGTGACACCATGATTTCTGCATTTGCCCAGGAGGTTACTAATGTGCTGGGACCATTGCGCCTGCGTCTGCAGTTAATAGGAACTGGCCTGGAATAAACTGTAAATTTTTTACTAAGTAATGTGAGGTGCTTTTATGCCAGGTGTAAAGGAAAATTTAATTTTAGCTTTGGATCCTGGCAGAGATAAAAGCGGTATAGCACTGCTAACTCCAGAGGGACAGATAATTTTGCACAAGGTAGTTGCTACGGCCTGTATGGAGGAAAAACTGCAGCAGCTGCAGCAAAATTATAATATTGGCCTGGCTGTTATGGGAGATGGCACTACCAGCAGAAAGGCAAAGGAAAATTTACAGCAGTGGCTGCCGGGCATAGATGTTAAGCAGGTTAACGAGTACAGAACTACTGACATGGCGAGAAAACGCTACTGGCAGGAAAACAAGCCCAAGGGCTGGCGGCGCTTTCTGCCAACAGGCATGCAGGTACCGCCAGAACCAGTTGATGACTGGGCGGCAGTGATTATAGCTGAAAAATATTTAGTACAGAAAGAGGAAGTGGGTAAAAATGGCTGAACCACAGTCACGTCCTGAATGGGATGATTATTTTTTTGATATTGCAAAGGCTGTAGGCAGACGTTCTACCTGCCTCAGAAGGCGTTACGGAGCAATTATTGTCAAGGATAAGATTATTATCAGCACTGGCTATAATGGTGCGCCAAGAGGGGAAGCAAACTGCATTGATACTGGGCTCTGCGAAAGAGAGCGGCTTCATGTAAAGCCTGGTGAAAACTATGAGCTTTGTGTGGCAGTACATGCTGAGCAAAATGCCATCATCAATGGCGACCCTGATAAGATGAAGGGGGCTACAGCATATATTGTGGGCTTTAATGCAGATGGCACTTTAGCATCTGGCAAGCCATGCCTGCTGTGCCGCAGGATGCTGAGAAATGCCATGCTAAAGGAAGTTGTATATCTGGAGAAGGACAGCTCTGTAGTAAAGGTAGCTCCAGAGGAAATCAAATAAGGATAACTCATGAAATTTATTATATTGACAGTAAATTTTGCCTGCGGTAAAATTGGTGTTTGAGAAAGCGGGTGGATAAAATATGCCAGATTATATTTGGGCATTTTTCATTGCACTGATTGTGGCACTGATTGTAACGCCAGGTGTTATAATTTTTGCTGATAAGACAGGTGCTTTAGATGCGCCAGATGCCAGGAAGGTTCACAAAAAACCTATTCCCAGGATTGGCGGTTTAGCAATTTATATTGGTTTTATGGCAGCGATGCTGCTGAAGCTGAACTTTGGTGTGCTTACCTCAGAGGTAGCAAATGGTATTAAGGGCCTTTTGATAGGCGGTACTTTGATTGTGCTGTTAGGTGTTATTGATGATTACAAGAACCTGCCAGCCAAGGTAAAGCTTTTAGGACAGATTGTAGCAGCCTGTGTGGTTGTTTACTTTGATGTAAGGATTGATTTTATAACTGATCCTTTCGGTGATTATTTGTATTTAGAGTATCTGGCTATTCCAGCTACTATTTTCTGGATTGTGGGCCTGACTAATACTGTGAATCTGATAGATGGTCTGGATGGGCTGGCTGCAGGTGTAGCAACCATTGCTTCCATAACTATTTTCATGGTGGCATTGCAGCAGGAGGTAAGCATTGTAGCTTTGATAACAGCTGGACTGGCTGGTGCGGCTATGGGTTTCTTGTATTATAACTTTAATCCAGCCCGTATTTTTATGGGAGATACAGGCAGTATGTTCCTGGGCTTTATTCTGGCAGGCATTTCAGTTATCGGTGCTGTTAAGAGTGCGGCAACCATTGCCTTGATAGTGCCTATTCTGGCTCTGGGTGTTCCTATTATGGATACTACCTTTGCCATTATCCGCCGTTATCGTGGCGGTGTGCCTATTTTTAAGCCAGATAAAGGCCATTTGCATCACAGACTGCTGGATCTGGGCTTTACCCAGAAGCAGGCAGTGCTTTTGATGTATATTATCAGTGCGCTTTTAGGCTTAAGTGCAGTGGTGCTGACAGAGGTTTCTGGCGGCATGTCTATTGCAATTGTTATTTGCGTTCTTTTGATTGTGTTCTTTGGAGCGAAAAAGCTGGGCATTTTCAGAATGAAGAAAACGTCTAATTAAGATAGCGGAGGGAAGCTAATGGGTAAGAAAATAAAGGTCATGACAGTTTTTGGTACCAGACCAGAGGCAATAAAAATGGCACCTGTTGTACTAGAATTAGCTAAGCATCCAGAGGAAATTACCCCGGTTGTAGCTGTTACTGCACAGCACCGTGATATGCTGGATCAGGTTCTGCACCTGTTTAAGATTAAGCCAGATCATGATCTGGATATTATGGCAGCTGGCCAGACATTGTTTGATATTACCAGCAGGGCTATGATGGGCCTGGACAAGGTTCTTGATGAGGAAAAGCCTGATATTGTACTGGTACATGGTGATACAACTACTACCTTTGCCGGTGCTCTGGCAGCCTACTACCATCAGGTGGCTGTAGGCCATGTAGAGGCGGGCCTGAGAACCCACAATAAGTATTCTCCGTTCCCAGAGGAAATGAACCGCAAGCTGACTGGCTCTATTGCTGATATGCATTTTGCTCCAACTACTACCTCAGAGGCTAATCTGTTAAGTGAGGCAGTTAATCCAGAAAACATCTTTGTTACAGGCAATACAGTTATTGATGCTTTGCATAAGACTGTCAGCGACGATTATGTTTTTGAAGATGAAATGCTGCAGAAGGTTGACTTTAAGGCAAAGAGAATTATCCTGGTAACAACTCACAGAAGAGAAAACTTAGGTGAGCCAATGCGCCAGGTTTATAAGGCACTTCGGGAGTTAACTGAGACCTTTGAGGATGTAGAGGTTATTTTCCCAGTTCATAAAAATCCTAAGGTAAGAGAAGTGGTTAAGCAGGAGCTGGGTGGCCTGGCTAAGGTTCATCTCATTGACCCACTGGATTATGAACCATTTGCTAATCTGATGCATCGTGCTTATCTGATTCTCACTGATTCTGGCGGAGTACAGGAAGAAGCTCCAGCTTTAGGCAAGCCTGTACTGGTACTGCGTGATACCACTGAGCGCCCAGAGGCTGTGGCAGCAGGTACTGTCAAGCTCATTGGTACTAATGAACAGGTGGTTTACCAGGAAGCCAAGAAGCTGCTGGAGGATAAGGCTGAGTATAACAGCATGTCTGAAGCCTGCAATCCTTATGGCGATGGCAAGGCT
>JAFPCE010000037.1 GCA_017390245.1 Selenomonadaceae bacterium | reverse complement strand
GTTAAGGATAAATTTATCATCCCAGTCATCATCGTCATCTTCCTGCTCCCACCAGTCTGGCTTCTGGCTGCGGGGATCCTCGTACTCAAGGTCCTTTTTGATTTCTTCAATATTGGTGGTGAGGCATTCTTCCCAGCAGCGCAGGCCTAGCTTATGGTTGATTTGCAGCAATTTCATTATGAGTATTTGCAAGGCTTCCGGGTCTTTTCTGGGATTGTTATTAAGCACCTTGAAGCTGCGCAGTAAAAGGGCTTCTCTATCCATGATTTGTAAATCCTTTCTCTAAAGAGTGCTGGCATTGCCAGGCATGATATTAGTTTTCCAAGTCAAAGCTGTAGCTGGTGGAGGTGGCTTTGGTACAAGCCCACTCCCACTGCTTGATAATCTTCTCAAATTCTGCATTTTTCAATGGGTTCTGGATATATCTGGCCTTCAGCTCATGCTTGGTCTGATACAGCAGGCAGATGTAATAATCATCACCATGCTGGCTGGCGGTAGTATACTCCCTGCTGGTAAGGGAAAAGGCATAGTCCTGCTGCACTGTGATAACCTTGATATAGCGGCGCTTGTGCTCTGGTGTGTAGCTTTCCACACTATAGCCAAGGTTTTTCAAGCTTACATCACTGGCGGTGTTGCCCATGTGTTTTTCAATAGCAATGCATTTGGCTTCAGCATCCAGCCATCGTGATACTTTAAAGACTGGGGGATGCTCTGGCGGATCGTCAGAATTAGCAGCAGCATTGTCTTTATCTGCAATATTTTGAGTTAAATCCTTAGTAATTATGGTACGCAAAAGAGAATCAGCCCCTAGCTGATTTTGCAGCCAGTTAATTTCAGAGATGCCCAGGCGCTGGTTCAATTCATCCTTTAATTGCTGGTTCAAGGCTTCATTTTTATCTATCAGACTTTGAATCGAGGCCAGGGAGTCGGTGTTGTTTTTTACGATAAAGCCCTGGATATCCACATTGCATTTGTGCAAGGTAGTTAGAATTTTAGCTTCACGCATAGCATTGGTAAGGAGCTGAGTATGGAGCTCTGGGTGCAGTTTGCCCACAAAGTCTGGATTGGACAAGTCTGCAGAAATGACATCAAAGTCTAATTTTGTTTCACTGTAATAGCCTAAAAATTCCTCAACACCATTTAAATTGGTATAGACATAAGCTGGCAGTGAGTGAGCGCCGATTTCACCACCCATGCAGCGAAGGGCCTCTGGCTTGTCCAGGTTAAAGGTAGCAGGAAACATGGGATATTCCTTCGGGGTAATGTAATTGCCATTGGACAGAGGTAACCATTTTTCTGACAGCAGCTTCTGCTCCCAGATTTCCTCAAAATAGAAATTGATTTTGGAAAAGGAACTTCCATTTTGGTAATGAGAATATGTCCGAGGCTATCCGTATTGAATCTTTTACGGGAAAATTCCTTTTTGATAGCAGGCAGATGTGCTTTAATGCAGTCCTCCCAGCAGCGTAAGCCCAGTTTAGGATTAAGCTCAATGAGCTGTTGCAGTACAGATAAAAGTCCGTGGGCATTTCTGCGGGGATTTTTGGAAATAATTTCAAGACATTCTAATAATTTTGCTTCTTTGTCCATAATAGATCCTTTCTGTAATAAAAATTTCTTATGGAGTTTATTCGCTTTTTCAGCTATTTATTCCTGCAGGGAAATGGCTTTAAATTTACAGATTTTTGTAATATAATAAAAAATGAATGTGATTCGTTTTTATGGTTTTCCTTCGGGGATTTTTAGAAAAATTAGCACAGCTAAATTAAGGGGCAATTATGTACAATATTAATCTTGATTTAAAGGATAAAGATTGTCTGGTAATAGGTGGCGGGCCGGTGGCTCTCAGAAAGGTGCAAAAGCTTTTGGCAGCAGGGGCTAAGGTTATGGTGATAGCTCCTCATGTTATGGAGGAAATAGAGCAGTGGTCTGCCCAGGGCAAATTGGTGTGGCTCAGGAGATATTTTTCCTCCCAGACCTTTACTTCTGGGAAGCTGCCACGGTTTTCCCTGGTATTCTGTGCTACTGACAGCAGGGAAACAAATCACAAGGCAGCAGTGCTAGCCAAGGCCCAGGGGGCATTGGTAAACTCAGTAACTAATCCCGAGGACTGTGATTTCCATGTGCCAGCGGTGGTAAGCCAGGGAGATATAAATATTGCCATTACTACCCAGGGAGCAAGCCCTGCCTTTGCGGGATTGATTAAGCAGGACTTAGCAAAGCGTTATCACAGCGGTTTTGGGGAATTCTTAGGCTGGCTGAAGGAGCTGCGGGAAGACATCAAGGCAGCAGAGCCTGACAGCAAAAAGCGTGTCCAGCTGTGGCAGGGCCTTTTAGATGAAGATATATTTGATTTAATTTTAGATAATGAATTGGAACGAGCGAAAGATGATATCAGAAGCAAAATTAGTAGTAGCAGGACTAAATCATAAAACTGCATCAGTAGAAATCCGTGAAGGCTTCAGCCTGTCCTCCCAGGAGATTGAGGATGGGCTTAATGAGCTGCAGGATTTTGATAACATGCAGGAGCTGGTGGTGCTGTCTACCTGTAACCGCAGTGAGATATATGCAGTGGTGGACAAGGAAGCATCCCTGGAGGCTGTATGCCAGTTTTTGTCCAAGCTCACCAATATGCAGGTGGATGAAGCATTTCTCCAGCAGTATGGCTATGTGCTGTGGGATGAAAAGTGCATCGAGCATCTCCTGCGGGTAACAGCCAGCTTAGATAGCCTGGTGCTGGGCGAAGGCCAGATTCTGAGCCAGGTGAAGCATGCCTATGCCCTGGCCCTGGAAAACGGTGCTACTGATACAGTGCTGAACCTTTTGTTTCACTGCGCTATTGCTACAGGCAAAAGAGTGCGGTCAGAAACCAGGATTGCCTTTAATGCAGTATCTGTCAGCTATGCAGCAGTAGAGCTGGCAAAAAATATACTGGGCACAGTAGAAAACTGCCGGGCCCTGTTATTTGGTGCTGGCAAAATGGCCGAGCTGACAGCAGAGTACCTTTTAAGCCAGGGAGCAGGAGAGCTATATGTAGCCAACCGCCATCTGGCCAAGGCAGAGCTTTTAGCCCAGCGCTTTAAGGGCAAGGCTGTGGACTGGACAGAGGTTTACGGCGTTTTAGACCAGATGGATATCATCATTACCTCTACAGGTGCGCCCCATTATGTCATTCACCAGCGTGAGGTGAAAAAGGCCTTAGAGCAGCGGCAGGGCCGGCCTGTAGTGCTGATAGATATAGCAGTGCCAAGGGATGTAGAGCCTGAAGTAGGCCAGCTGCCAGGAGTTTCCCTTTATAATATTGATGATCTGGAATCTGTGGTGGACGACAATCTCTCTGAGCGCCAGAAGGAGGCAGTGCAGGCAGAGGCCATTGTGCGGGAGGAAACGCAGGGCTTGATTGAAAAGTACCAGTACCTTTCCCTGCAGCCTGTTATGAGCCGTCTGGCAGAAAAGGCCGAGCAGATTCGTACCAGAGAGCTGCGGCGGGCCATGAGCAAGCTGGGGGATTTAAACGATGACCAGCTGCGGGCTGTAGAGCAGATGACCAAGATGATAGTGCGGAAGCTGTTACGAGAGCCTATGAGCAGTGTGCATGATGCTGTAGGCACGGACCAGGAGCAGGAGCTGAAGGACGCTATGCAGAGCTTGTTCCAGCTGGATGATATGGGCAATGAGGTAGATGCAGATGAGTAAAAAGAAACTGGTAGTAGGCACCCGTGGCAGCCAGCTGGCCTTGTGGCAGGCTGACTATGTCATTGGCAGGCTGCAGCAGCAGTATCCAGATTTAAATATAGAAAAAAGATTAATGACCACCAAGGGGGATAAAATCTTAAATGCACCCCTGGCGAAAATCGGTGGCAAAGGCCTTTTTACCAAGGAACTGGAAGTGGCCATGGTCAATGGTGAAATAGATATAGCCGTCCACAGCCTGAAGGATATGCCGGTAGTAGTGCCAGAGGGACTGGAAATAGCCTGCATCACAGAGCGGGCCGATGTACAGGATGCCTTTGTGAGTTTGCGTTATAAAACTTTAGAAGAACTGCCCCAGGGGGCAAAGGTAGGCACCTCCAGCTTGCGCAGGAAAGCCCAGCTTTTGCATCTGCGGCCGGATTTAAACATCCAGGATTTAAGAGGCAACGTCAATACCCGCCTGGCCAAGCTGGAAAGTGAACGCTTTGATGCCATTATATTAGCCAGTGCCGGGTTAAAACGACTGGGATTTGAGGATAGAATCAGCTCTGTGCTGACTACGGACCAGAGCCTGCCTGCAGTGGGACAGGGAGCACTGGCTATTGAGTGCAGGGCAGATGACGAGGAAACAAAAAAGTTAATTAGCTTTTTAAATGATGCTGAAACAGCTGCCTGTACCAGAGGCGAAAGGGGCTTTCTGGCAGCAGTGGAAGGTGGCTGCCAGGTACCAGTGGGCGTCTATGGTCAGGTGCAGGCGGATAACCTCAAGCTGGAAGCTATTATTGCCTCCTTAGATGGAACTCAGCTGCTGCGGGAAAGCATAACTGGCCCTGTGGCAGAAGCTGAGGCCTTAGGACAAAGGCTGGCCCAGAATATGCTGGACAAAGGCGGCAGGGCAATTCTGGCAGAAATCGGCATCAATTTATGATAACCAGCTATATATAGCAAAAATCATAAGCTTAAATAAAACTATTGATATGTGTATATAAAGGAGAATTATATGTCTGGAATGGTTTATCTCATAGGTGCAGGACCGGGAGATTACAGGCTTTTGACCTTAAAGGCCTGTGACTGCCTGCAAAAGGCGGATACAGTAGTGTACGACCGCCTGGCTGACCCCAGGATATTGCAATATGCCAAAGCTGACGCAGAGCTTATCTATGTAGGCAAGGCTTCTGCTAACCATACCATGCGGCAGGAGGATATCTGCCAGCTTTTAGTGGATTTGGCCAAGGCAGGGAAAATTGTAGCCCGTTTAAAAGG
>JAFPCE010000036.1 GCA_017390245.1 Selenomonadaceae bacterium | reverse complement strand
GTCAGCGTCGAGATCCGCGAAAATATCCGCGAATCCCTTGCCGCACACAGCCCTGAGGCCGTTCACATTCCATGAAACGAACTTGTACATAGCGCTCTGCCTTATTCCAAAGTCCACTCGGACAGGTTACCAGACAGAATAGCCAGGCCGCCTTCCTTGCGGTAAGGCTCCTCCACAGTCTTGATAACATCTGGGCGGAGAATGCGGGCATTGGCAATCTTTTCAGCCACAGTCCCTACAACAGTCAGCGCATCAGTATGAATAACGCCCTTCTTGGAAAGCTCCTTCATAATAGCATTAATACCCCCAGCTTCATTCAAATCAATCATGTGATGATGTCCAGCAGGGCTCAGCTTAGCAATATATGGAGTCTTGCGGCTGATTTCATCAAACTTAGCTGCAGGCAGCTCAATGCCAGCCTCGTGAGCAATAGCAGTAAGATGCAGTACAGTATTAGTAGAACCGCCAATACCCATATCAACAGTAATGGCGTTCTCAAAAGCCTTCTCAGTCAAGATATCTCTTGGCTTAATATCATTTGCAATCAAATTCATGATAACCTGGCCAGCACGCTTAGCCAGCTGGCGGCGGGCACCAGTATAAGCAGCAGGAATAGTACCATTGCCAGGCAGACCCATGCCCAGAGCCTCAGTTAAGCAATTCATGGTATTAGCAGTAAAGAGGCCAGCACAAGAACCACAGCCAGGGCAGGCAGCAGCCTCAATAGCAGTCATATCAGCCTCAGAAATCTTGCCAGCAGCAAACTCGCCAGCAGCCTCAAAGGACTGGCTAACACTGATATCACGGCCATTGTAACGGCCAGGCAGCATAGGACCGCCACTGACAACAACGCAAGGAATATTCAGACGTGCAGCAGCCATCAGCATGCCAGGCACAACCTTATCACAGTTAGGAATCAAAACCAGGCCATCAAAGCCAGTAGCAGTAGCCACAGCCTCAATAGAGTCAGCAATCAGCTCACGGCTTGCTAAAGAGAACTTCATGCCAGTATGGCCCATGGCAATACCATCACAAACGCCAATAGCAGGAAACTCCAATGGAGTACCACCAGCAGCAGCAACACCTAACTTTGCAGCCTCAGCGATTTCACGCAAATGTATATGACCAGGGATAACCTCATTAAAGGAATTACAGATACCAATCAAAGGCTTCTTTAAATCCTCAGGGCCAAATCCCATAGCATTAAACAAAGAACGATGGGCACAACGGGTCGCACCCTTCTTAACAACATCAGATTTCATAAATATTACTCTCCTCTTATCTTATTTCCTCGAAAGGATTACAAACAACAGTGACACTTTACTATTTTAACGCAAAAACCCCACTTTTTCAAAAAATAATCTTACAAAATGAATTTTTTAATACTCGATTCCTTTCTGCGCCTTTATCCCCTTTTGATAAGGATGCTTCACCAGCTTCATTTCCGTCACCAGATCTGCCCGTTCAATAAGCTCTGGCCTTGCATCCCTGCCAGTCAGCACCACATGCAGCTGTTCAGGCTTCTCCTCCAGCAGCTGCAGTACATCCTCTATAGTAATTAGTCCAAACTTCACAGCATAATTTATCTCATCCAAAACAATTAAATCATACTTGCCCGAAGCAAACTCCTTGTGAGCCTCAGCTAAAGCCTCCTGTGCCGCCTTCATATGCTCAGTCTTGTCATCCTCTTTACGCTGGAACCCCTTCCCCAGACGCCTCAGCTCTATCCGGCCATCTATTTCCGCCAGCTTCTCCACAGTAGTCATCTCACCATAGCGCCAGCCACCCTTGATGAACTGCAAAATCAAAATCCTAAGGCCATCACCCCAGGCCCGCATGCACAGACCCAGCGCAGCAGTAGTCTTACCTTTGCCATCACCAGTATGCACCAGGATTAAACCTTTTTTCTCCTCCATACTATAACCAGCTTTCTTATTACTATAGCCATAACAAATAATGCATCATACAAACATTTTATAAATTACATAGCTAGCTTATTGGCAGCAAAGCGCTGTTCCAGCTTTTTCACAATCTTCACATAAGCCCCCACAATCAGGAAAATGGTCACCACCCAGCTCACAGGATAAATCACCATCAGATTCTCATAGGTAGGGAAGCTGGCAAAATACGTATATACATAAATCACACGGAATACGCACACACCCACAAAGCAGGCCACAGCCGGATACAGTGAATGATTCAGCCCCCGCATGCCCGCAGAACATGTCTCAATCAGAACAGTCAGCACCTCAAAGGTAATGATATATCTGATACGGATAGCCGCCAGCTCTATTACCTGAGGGTCAGAGGTAAACACAGCCGCCAGCTGTGGTGCAAACACTGACATGCCAAGGGAAATTGCACCAGTAACTAGGAAATTCATCCCCAGACACCAATGCATAACCTTCTTGCACCGCTGGATATTCCTGGCACCATAATTCTGCCCCACAAAGGTAGTAGCCGCCTGGGCAAAGCTGGACAAAATGAAAAAGGCCGCAAACTCATAATTAAGAGAAATAGCCGTAGCAGCCACATACTCTGCACCAAGATTATTCAGTGCCACCTGGATAATTACATTGGACAAAGAAAACATCATACCCTGCAGACCAGCAGGCAGGCCAATCTGAGCCGTATACTTCAGAACATTTTTATCAATACCAAGGTCCTTAAACCTCAGCTGCATTGGCCCTTCATCATGAGTCAGCCAGTAAACAATGAGAGACGCACTGCAGACAGAAGCCATAACTGTAGCAATAGCAACACCCTCGACGCCCATGCCCAGCTCAATAACAAAGAACAGATTTAAAAGCACATTGATAACGCCAGACATCATCATGGCATACAACGGCCTTCTGGTATCGCCCTTGCTGCGGAGGATAGCAGAACCAAAATTATAAATCAGCATCAAAGGCACACCGCCCATGAGAATCTGTAAATACAATTCCGCTGAATCCAGAATCTCCGGTGGCGTATCTATAAACATCAAAATATCACGGCCAAAGCCTACGCCAATAACCGCCAGCACCAGGCCGCTGCACACCGCAAAAACCAGCGCCGTATGCACAGCCTTGTGAAGTCTTTCATGCTCCCTCCGGCCGATTAAGGTAGCACAAACTACATTAGTACCAATGGAAAAGCCAATAATCAGATTCAGCATCAGATTAATAACGATACCATTAGCACCTACAGCAGCCAGAGCATGCTTGCCCACATACTGTCCCACCACAGCCACATCTGTAGCATTAAACAGCTGCTGCAAAATACTGGTCATGGCCAGCGGGATAGCAAACTTCAGCACCTTATCCCAGATAGACCCCTCCAGCATATTTATCTCACGCTTCGCCAAACTAAAACCTTCTTACTCTTCGCTTTCATAATTATCCATAATCTCAAACGCCTGACTCTCCGTCACCAGAATTTCCCTAGGCTTACTCCCTTGTGGCGGTCCCACAATCCCCAGCTGCTCCATGGTATCCAGCAGTCTGCCCGCACGGCTGTAGCCTATATGATAACGCCTCTGGAAGCTGGAGGCAGACGCAATATTAGTAGACATTACCAGCTCCACCGCCTCCCGCAGCAGGCTGTCAATCTTCCCCTTATTGCCCTTGTTGCCATCCTCTTCACCAGCAGCCTCTTCCGCAGCCTTGTTAGTAAAATCAATAATCTCCTGGTTAGCCTCCAGCTTTACGCCCTGAGCCTTGATGGTCTCCACTAACAGCTCTACCTCTTCATCGCTGACAAAGGCACCCTGGATACGGGTAGCCTTGTTAGCCTCCTGCGGCTTAAACAGCATATCGCCCTTGCCCAGGAGCTTCTCTGCGCCAGCAGCATCCAGTATAGTTCTGGAATCAATCTGAGAAGTAACCGCAAAGGAAATACGGGATGGAATATTTGCCTTGATAACACCAGTAATAACGTTAACAGACGGCCTCTGGGTAGCCAGCACCAGATAAATGCCAGCAGCTCTTGCCTTCTGGGCAATACGGCAGATAGCATCCTCCACATCATGAGGCGCCACCATCATCAGATCCGCCAGCTCATCAATAATAATCACAATAGATGGCAGCTGCTTTTCCGGCACATCACTAAAGGCCTTGTTATAGCTTTCCATATTACGGACACCCATCTGGGCAATAAGGCCATAGCGCTTCTCCATTTCCTGCACAGCCCAGTTCAGCACAGAAGCCGCCTTCCTGGCATCAGTAACAACAGGCACCATCAGATGAGGAATATCATTATAAACACTGAGCTCCACCATCTTTGGGTCAATTAATATAAATTTAACCTCATTAGGCTTTGCTTTAAATAAAATACTAGTAATTAAGGTATTGATACATACAGATTTACCAGAACCAGTAGCACCAGCCACCAGCAGATGCGGCATCTTTGCTAAATCCGCAAAAATCGCCTGGCCGCTAATATCCTTGCCCAGACCTACTGTCAGTCTTGACTTAGCAGCAGCAAAAGCAGGCTTCTCCAGAACCTCCCGCAGCTGTACGCTTTCCAGCTCCTTATTTGGAATCTCAATACCAATAGCAGCCTTGCCAGGTATCTGCTCGATGCGCACCGCAGTAGCGGCCATATTCAGGGCAATATCATCTGCAAGGCCAGTAATCTTGCTGACCTTGACACCAGGAGCAGGCTTCACCTCATAACGGGTAACAGCAGGACCATGGCAGGCATTTAAAATAGAAGCCTTTACCTTAAAATCAGCCAAAGTTGCTCCCAAAATCTTAGCATTATCGCTAATCTCCTGCTTCAGCTCCTCATTAATGGTCTTAGTAGTCTTATTAAGCAGCATAATAGAAGGCACTTCATAAGGAGGAATAGGCTTCAGCTCTTCAGCCTTCACCTCACCAGCATTAATGCCAGCAGCAGAATTAGCCGTATTATTTCCATTTCCATTACCATTGCCATTAGTACTATTATGGCGGATATTTAAATTCCCAGGATCGCCAGCATTTTGAACAGCAGCCACATTTCCTGCCTGATTTGCCCCAGCTGTAACACCAGCTTTAACAGCACCGGTAACCACTGCACTGCCAGAAGTCTGGAGGGCATTGGCCACAGTCTCCTCCAGCATATCATCTATATCTGCATCAATATCAGCTTCATCAGCCTCAGGCAGATTTTCCGTCATATCCAATGCAGCTTCGTTGCTGGTAATGGTCATAGACTCAATGCCATAATCATGGTCAGGCTCTGCCATTTCCACCTCAGATACAGCTTCAGGTTCATCTGCCACATTATCCTCTGCAAAGTTAAACACAGGAGACATATCTGCAGGCTCTGCCACGCCAGCCTCAGGTATTTCATCATGAACTGTGTCATCAGGTTCAGATTTGGTTTCAGGTGCAAAATCTCCATGATTTAGCCCATCCAAAGCCAGCAGTGCCTCCAGCTCCTCAGCTGTAAGATTACTCCCATTTTCTGTATTTTCTATGGAAATATCACTTAAAATTTCATCATTAACAGAAGCATTATTATCTGGGAGAGCATCTGCACCCATAACTGCACTACTAGCTTCCGTTCCTGTCCCCACAACTGCAGGAGCCTCATCACTGTCAGCCTGTCCCGCAGCATTCATAGCCTGCAGCTTCCGCATCGAGGCAGTCATTGGCCTTTCCACAGCTATGTTTTTACCTCTTATAGTAGCTGTAGGAGTAGTATTAACAAAGGTTTCTCCAAAGAACTCAGCTGCAGCAGGATTATTGCCTACCAGCTCATCAGCATTCTGTGGCGGAGGTGCAAATCTGTCATCACCAGCGCCAGCAGCCTGGGTGGTATTATCCGCCATGCCATTAACACCAGCAATTGGCTGAATCACACCTGCATTGCCTATGTTATTGCCTTTTTCAACAGGCTTAATCATATCCTCCTGCCTATTGTTATTACCGATAATTGGCTGAATATCCTGGCCACTGCCATCATAATTCGTATTACCCTGGAGCAAATCCTCAGAAATAATCACACCATTAAGATTATCTGCATTAATACTGCTATTGGCACTGCCAGCATCAGCTGTACCATCATTATTTCCAGCCCCCATAGGCACAGGCTCTACTTCAGGCATTTCTGCCTTTGGCATCTCCACAGGAGGAATAGCAGCCTCCAGATTAGCAAAAGGATTTACATCCTGATTATCCTTTGCCGCCTCAGCAGCAGGAATATTATCATTAATGGAATTGTCTACAGGAATAATAGGCTTCACCTCTTCCCCAGCCATTTCCTCTACAGGTAAAACGCTTTTGTCCTCATCCCGCAAAAAGCCAGACTCCTGCTCATATTTCTCCAGGAACTGCTTGCCCTTCAGGCCCTTCAGCTTCTCGCCTACATCAGCCAGATTCTCCTTGACGCCAGCCATGGCAACGCCCACAGACTCAGTAACACGGCCGCCAACCTCTTTAGACTTGTCGTACACCACAACCGCAGCATCCTTAGCTGCATCAGCACCCTTTTCCGCCTTTTCCTTGGTAAAAAGTATGCCCTTGGCCAAAGACCAGGTAGTAGCCACCAAAATAGCACCCAGAAGCCCCGCACCAATCATGATAACAGCGCCATCCACTCCCAGCACCTTCCGCAGGATAAACAGAACCATACCGCCTAATAAACCACCGCCACTAGTTAAGCTCTCAGGCAGGATCTCCGCTCCAGGGCGCACAAAAAAGTGATGCACCATAGCCAGGGCAAAGACACCTATCCCCACAGCTCCAAAGAAACGGGCATTATAAGTAAGCTTCTGGTGCTTCATGATAAAATACCCGCCAATGCCCATAAAAGCAATAGCAAAAGCAGGCGCACCTAATCCAAAGAAATAGCTCAGGAACTTAGAAAAATAAATCCCCACAAAGCCCACATTAAAATCAATCATCCCCAGCAGGGAAATCAAGCCCACAGCCACCAGGAAAATGCCCAGCAGCTCATAATTACGCTGGCTGTGATCCACGTTATTAACCTGAGCTACATTGGTCTTTTTAGAATTTCTATTACTCTTAGAACCCTTAGAATTTGCAGCAGACTTGCCGCCCTTTGCAGAAGCACCCTTCACACGCTTCTTTTGCAACACAATCACCCATTTCCATCTATAAATAAAATAATAAAACAAATAATTCAGACTATCTGTTTCATTATACCACAAAACCAGCTTCAGCCTTAATAAATTGGCAAAAATAACAAAAAAAGTAAGCCCCTGGACCAGTATGTGTTATCCATCCACAGTCCGGGGGCTTTAATAATCAAATCAACACATTATGCTTTTTTATAACAGCCTTAACCTGCTCCATAGTAAGCTTCGTAGTTTTTGCTATCATATCCAGTGGCAGCTTCGCCTCATACAAATTCCAGGCGATCTCCTGAGAACGCTCATCACGTCCCTCAGCACGTCCCTCAGCACGTCCCATTTCAAGTCCAACCACTCGGCCTTCCGCAAGTCCAGCCTCACGGCCTTCCGCAAGTCCCTCTTCACGGGCTTTTTTGCCAGCCCAGTACCTTTCCTCCCAGAGGAATTCTTCCATTCTCATATTATCTCGCTCCAATCTGCTATCCTGACGATTGACATTCACCCGATTATCTATTTCGGCCGTATACTCATCCGACACTACACCATCGGAAAAATGCGCAGCCACGGCAGCAAGCTCCTTACTCATCTTGCTTTTATCACCATGAACATTAACAAATACCTTTGTCGCCCTGTCATTTAACTGCAATGCAGGATTCTCACAGCAGGTCTCTTCAAATGTATACTTTGGCAATCCTTCACCAAAAGGATGTACCCCTGAGCTTGTTTACATCAAATGGACAATGACTCAGTATATACAGCCAGTCCTTGTGCTACAGCGTCCGTTTCACTCCATCAATCCACTGAGAAGTCACATACTCCTTAGGATCTTTTGGGTGCTTTGCCTGATAAAAAACAGACCAGCTCTCAACAGTCACGCTCCAGACCCGCATCATACGCATCCGCAGAAACAGAAGCTGGCATAAGCATACCCCCCAGAACAGACGATAAAATAAATTTATGTTTATAGGTATTTTGGAACATGCGCCAGCCTCCTTTTGCTGATTATATTAAACGAATTAATACTATGGTAAATTGAATATATAACTTAAATAACACATACTAGAAAGTCCAGACATCATCCACCAATAGCTTTCAATACCTCTCGTGTCCGTTTCATAAACTGTCCTGCTGCTATCTTTTCCCGTATTTTCCCATCCCGGATTACGGTTATATACCCGCCATCCATGGTCACCAGGCTGTTCTTGTACCTGAAGCCATTGTCACTGTCATTTTCATTGATACTGTTATCGTTGGCCAGACGGCGCAGCTCAATATAGAGTCTGTACTCCTCCTCAGAACCAATTAGCAAATTTGGGATTTTTCGCGGTGACAACATTATTAATAATGACATTAATTACATCTTTCAGCCCCATATTCTTAACATCAATGCCTTTTAAATATTCTGATTCTGCCATAGCATATCCTACCTTTAAAAAATTAAATCGCAATTAAAGAAAATCACAATATCTTATTTAGATAGACTTCTACAAAAACATTGAAATTCCTTGTTTTCCAGGCTTAAACCATAAAATCAACTGTGTTACTTCTAAATATAACTGCTGACTGCCAAGTTCTTACCTCAGCAATCAGCATCAATCTTAACCATTATTTACTTTTTATTTCATTCTTCAATCTCTCAATGAGCCCTAAATCTGCTGGCAGCCATTCTACGCTATCCAGCTCCTCTGGCAAGAGCCATTTTGCTGCTTCATGTTCTTTCAGCACATATTCCTTATTTACCAGCTGGCACAAAAAGCAGTGCATGGTGAGATGGAATTTTGGATAGTCATATTCTACTGTTTCAAACATCTCTCCTATCTCTGCTTCCATATCCAGCTCTTCCTTTAGTTCCCTGGCCAAAGCCTGCTGTAGAGTTTCTCCGTTCTCCATCTTTCCACCTGGAAACTCCCAGCCATCCTTGAACTCACCATAGCCACGCTGAGTAGCAAATATTCTGCCACCATCCTGCACAATAGCAGCTACAACCTCTATAGTTTTCAATATTTACACCTTACTTCATAAGAAATTTACAAATATCATTGGTAGATGATTACTTGATTAATCACCTTTGGCAGCATCTTCCATGTCCTGTTTTTTCACTGTTAAATGATTATCTGATTAATCACAGTACCTCACTGGTGATGTAGTCATATATATCATCTCTAACAGGTACATCCAGATCCCAGAAGATTTCTACAGCAGGAACGTCAGCCATAGTGATTTCTTCACCTTTCTTAGCACTCATACGACCTAGATAGTAGAAGCTTTTTGCTTCCTTGTCGTCCTTATTTTTGCGTACAAATAAATCTACTGCCGTACCATTGGCCTGGGCATTCAGGAATTTCTGCACATCCTCTGATGCCATGGTGCGCTTATTTTTGGAAATGGCTATCAGCTGACTATTATTCATAAACCTATCATGATAAGCAGTAGTCTCACTGATGTCCTCAGCCTTATCGTAGTTAATAAACACTGGGAAGGTATTAGTATCCTTATCATATTTGTAACCACCTATATTCAAGGAAACCACATTGGTAGACCAATCCAACAAACGGCACACATCCTCATAGTCATACTTCTGATACAGCTTAAAGCTGCTATCTCTGTATATGTCATAATAATTTCTGTGATACCTATCTAATGCAAAATCAACTAATTCCTTGACCATAGCAGCAAATTCTGAATTTGCTAAGCACTTGGCAAACACATCAGAAACACCATAATCATCACCAATTTCTTT
>JAFPCE010000035.1 GCA_017390245.1 Selenomonadaceae bacterium | reverse complement strand
GGGCATTGCTGTCCCAGTATGGTGCACCAAGGCCAGTAAAGGCAGGTACGAAGTAGGTTCTGTCACCAGGATTAGCACCTCTGGCCAGAGCTTCAGTTTCCATTGGTGATTCAATGAGCTTCAGGGAATCCTTCAGCCAGGTAATGACAGCACCTGTGTAGTTAATGTTGCCTTCCAGCACATACTGAGGTTTGCCCTTGTCCAGCCATGCCAGGGAGGTTACCAGGCCGTTTTTGCTGGTGATTAAGTCATCACCAGTCTGGAACATAACGGAAGAACCAGTGCCGTAGGTGGATTTCATAGTGCCTGGAGCGATGCAGCCCTGGCCGAAAAGTGCAGCATGGGAATCGCCCATAACAGCGCAGATAGGCACAGCCTTTGGCAGTACGCCGAAGAAATCTGTAGTACCGTAGTCACCGTTGGAATCAGTTACCTCAGGCAAAGCATTAACAGGGATGGTAAAAATATCGCAAAGCTCCTTATCCCAGCTTAAGGTATGAATGTTAAAGAGCTGGGTACGGCAGGCATTAGAGCCATCAGTTTTAAAGCTCTTGCCGCTAGTGAGGTTGTAAACCACCCAGCTGTCCATAGTACCACAGCAAAGCTGGTCTTTTGCTGCCAGTTCCCGTGCTGCAGGTACGTTATCCATAATCCATTTCAGCTTGGATGCAGAGAAATATGGTGATAAAGGCAGGCCGGTTTTCTGCTGGATTTTTTCACCACAGCCAGTCTGACGGATGGCCTCGCATATAGCCTCAGCTCTGGCGCACTGCCAGACAATGGCGTTATAAACAGGCTTGCCGGTAGCCTTGTCCCAGGCCATGCAGGTTTCTCGCTGGTTAGTAATAGCTGCAGCAATGATGTTATTGGCATCAATTTTAGCTTTGTCTAATACTGCCTGGGCAATGATTTTCAGATTTTTGGCGATTTCTTCAGGATCGTGCTCAACCCAGCCCTTGTCGTTAATGTGCTGCTTGTGGCTGGCATCAGTTCTGGCCACTAGCTGGCCTTTGCTGTCAAAAAGGATACATTTTGTACCCTGGGTGCTCTGGTCAATTGCAATAATATACTGTTCCTGTGCCATGGTTTTTCCCCCTTAAATACCTCTATTTGATACTTCTATTTTATCATATCTGGGTGGTAACATATATGATTTTTATAATAAAATGCAAGGAAAAAGGCTCTGCCTGTTAAAGAGGTCAGAGCCTTAAATTATGCAAAATTTATTTCATGAGAGAGCCGTCAAAGCCGGTTAAGGTTGCAAAATAATCCTCATTGGTTTCAGCACGGCGAATCATCTCTACAGAGCCATCCTTATGAAGCAGCAGCTCGGCGCTTCTCAGCTTGCCGTTGTAATTGAAGCCCATGGCATGGCCGTGAGCACCAGCATCGTGGATGATGATGCGGTCACCAATGTTAATCTTTGGCAGCTTGCGGTCAATGGCAAACTTATCGTTGTTCTCGCAGAGAGAACCAGTAACGTCATATACATGGTTGCAGAGAGCCTTTTCCTTGCCAGCAATGGTGATGTGGTGATATGCACCATACATAGCTGGGCGCATGAGGTTGGCCATGCAGGAATCAAGGCCGATGTAATCCTTGTAGGTTTTCTTTTCATGGAGCACAGTGGAAACAAGCCAGCCAGCAGGGCCAGTCATAGCACGGCCACTTTCCATTTTGATGGCAACCTTATCAAGGCCGGCAGGAATCATGATTTCCTCATAAGCCTGCTTGATGCCCTGGCCTACAGCCTGCAGGTCAACAGGATCCTCATCTGGGCGGTATGGAATGCCTACGCCGCCACCCAGGTTAACGAATTCCAGGGTAATACCCAGCTTTTCCTTGATTTCTACAGCCAGGTTAAACATGAGCTTAGCTGTGTAGATAAAGCCCTCAGTGCGGCGCTCGTTAGAAATAACCATTGTGTGGAGGCCAAAGCGCTTTACGCCCTTTGCCTGAGCCATTTTGTAGGCATCAAAAATCTGGTCATAGGTTACGCCGTATTTTGCTTCAGTTGGTTTGCCGATGATGTCATTGCCCTCAATGAGATTGCCTGGGTTGTAGCGGAAGGACATGCACTGTGGCAGGCCAGCATTTTTCTCCAGATATTCAATGTGGGAAATATCATCAAGGTTAATGATGGCACCTAAGGCAATGGCTTTCTGGAACTCATCGGCTGGAGTATCGTTGGAGGTGAGCATAATGTTTTCGCCAACGACGCCAGCAGCCTCGGAAAGCAGCAGCTCTGGCAGGGAGCTGCAGTCAGTGCCAGCTCCTTCTTCAGCTAAAATCTGTACGATGCGTGGGTTTGGAGTGGCCTTTACAGCGAAATGCTCCTGGAATTCTGGGGCCCAGCTAAAGGCTGCTTTCAGGTTTCTGATGTTGTGGCGGATAGCTTCTTCGTCGTAAATATGGAATGGAGTTGGATATTTGGCAATGACTGCTTCCAACTGGTCTTTTGTTAATGGGAAAGTTTTTTCACTCATAATTTGCTGCCTCCGTTATGTTTATTTTGTTATACAAAGGTGTTGTATAATGTAAATTTTGTTATATTATATGCTAATAGATAATGGATGTCAATTAGAAAATCAGAATTATAAGCAGATAACTTGCAAGTGGTGCTATGCAGGTTGTACTGGCAATGCTATATGGTGATGAGTGGCTGCCAGGGAGATATCTCGTTCGCCACGGCATATAACCTACACAGGACGCTCTCGCTTTGAGGAGAAACTAAGGCGAGCACGATTTTGTTCCAAAATCTTGCTAAATCCCTGCCTAGTGGAACTAAGCTCTGACTGCGCTAAAGCTTGTCAATCGCTAAGTACCAAGGCTCTCCACAACCTGTTTTAGGTTATATGGCCGTGGCTCTTCGTGATGTATCGGCTATTTTTTCAGATTATGAGAGTATGCATGCTTTATAGGTTGTAAGTTATAAAATTACATAATTATAATAATTTTTCATTAGTATAATAGAAATGTGATAAAATATATTGTTAAGTTTATGATTTTTGTGACGTAAATAAGGAGAAGTAAATTGCGTTTATATATAGCGGAGAAGCCTAGTATGGGGCGGGAGATTGCGGCTAATCTGCCGGGGCCTCAGAGGAAGGGTAATGGTTTTATTGAGACTGGTGCTGGGACAGTTACCTGGCTGGTGGGTCATGTGCTGCGGCAGGCTGAGCCTCAGGAATATGATGCCAAGTATAAAATCTGGAAGGCAGAGGATTTGCCTATTGTGCCACAGAAGTGGCAGCTGCTGGTGGCAGAAAGCAGTGCTAAGCAGTTTCATATTGTGAAGGGCCTGATTGATAAGGCTGATGAAATTGTGCATGCAGGAGACCCTGACCGTGAGGGACAGCTGCTGGTGGATGAAGTGCTGGAGTACGTTGGCAATCAGAAGCCTGTGCTGCGTATCCTTTTAAATGCACTGGATGAAAAGAGCGTTAAGGACGCCATTGCCCATTTAAGGGATAATAAGGATTTTTTCAATCTGAAGCAGTCTGCTTTAGCCAGAGCCAGAGCTGACTGGATGATTGGCATGAATCTTTCCCGTGCCTACACCCTGGCTGCCCAGAGAGCAGGCCACAGAAAGCTGGTTTTGCCAGTGGGGCGGGTAAAGACTCCAACTCTGGCACTGGTGGTGCGCCGGGAAAGGGAAATTGAAAACTTTAAGCCGGTGGATCACTACAATATTAAGGGAGAATTCCAGCATGCCAACGGCAGTTTTGTGGCTCAGTGGAAGCCCAAGGATATTCAGGCCGGACTGGATTCTGAAGGCAGGCTCATAGATAAGGCCATTGCTGAAGCTAAGCTGCAGGAGTTTCTGGAGTCACCTAATGATGGACAGATTACTGGCTATAGCAAAAGCAAAAAGCAGGAGCAGCAGCGTCTGCCATTTTCCCTGTCTTCCCTGCAGGTGCTGGCAGGTAAAATCTATGGCTATGATCCGCAGCAGGTACTGGATACAGCTCAGAAGCTCTATGAGCAGAAGCTTACAACCTATCCCCGTTCTGACTGCGAATATCTGCCAACGAACCAGTTTAAGGAAGCTGGCAGGATTCTGTCTAATCTGGCTGGCTATGACAATGAAAATATCAGTCAGTGGGCTAAGGGGGCTGACAGCAAGATTAAGAGCAAGGCCTGGAACGACAGCAAAATATCAGCCCATCACGCCATTATTCCTACGGGTGTGAAGGCAGATGCCAGCAAGCTGAGCCTGGTGGAAAAGAATATTTACTACCTGGTGGCTCAGGCCTATATAGCCCAGTTCTACCCTGTTCATACCTATAACCAGACTAAGGTGGAGGTTACCTACAAGGATGAGCTTTTCACTGCCAGCGGCCGGGTGGAAATAGATTTAGGCTGGAAGGCGCTTTATACCAGCAAGAAAAAGGCTGGGGACAGCGAAAATAATGATAATAATGACAGCAATGAAGAAAATTCTGAGGAAAACGGTGACAGCGGTGATGGTACTCTGCCAGAAATGAAGAAAAATGACATTGTTACCTATAAAAATGGCAAGCTGGGACAGAGTGTTACCAAACCACCAACCCGTTTTACCCAGGCTACGCTCATTGCTGCCATGAAGGAAATTCATAAATTTGTGCAGGATCCAGAGGCGAAAAAGCAGCTGAAGGCTGTTTATGGCATTGGCACTGAGGCAACCCGTGCCACTATTCTGGATGAAATGATTCACAAGCGCCGGCTTATGACGGAAAAAGGCAAGAAAAAGTATCTGCAGCCTACGCCGGAGGCATATCTTTTAATTGATGCCATGCCACAGGAGCTGGCTTATCCTGACTTTACTGCTATCTGGGAGGATAAGCTCCATTCCATGGCAGAAGGGGATGGTACTTTAGATGACTTTATGGCCTCACAGATAAAGTTTACCGCAGAAATGTGCGGCAAGGCTTATGATGTGAAGCTGGTGGCAGAAGGTGAAATTGAGTGTCCCCGCTGCCATACAGGCATTATGCAGAAGCGCAAGGGCAGGAACGGAGCCTTCTGGGGCTGCAGCAATTACCCACGCTGCCGCATGACCTGCAATGACAAGGATGGCAAGCCAGACTTCAGCTCCCGCCAGGGGGGCAGCTTTGACGGCTTTGCTGGTTTTAATAGTGCTGATAATGCAGGGAATGCTGCTATGGCAGAGGTGGTAAAGCCTGTGGCCAGCTATACTCAGCGCAGTGATGGCACTGCTGATGAATATGCAGAATTAGGGAATTTCGGTGCGCCGGAGATGATGTTTGGCAATAGCAGCCATAATAGATATGGTAACAACAGTTATGGCAATAAAAGGAAGAATCATGCTAGTGCTGCCCCTATGGAAAAGCTGGGGAGCAATGAGCAGAATCAGACTAAGGGCAAGCATCTGTGTCCCCGCTGCCGGGAGGGCAGCCTGCGGCAGATTAAGGGGGCTAATGGCCTTTTCTGGGGCTGCAGCAATTATCCCCGCTGTACAGCTACCTTTGATGACTACAAGGGCATGCCCTTGTTAAATCCGTAAAGTTCTTTCGCCACAACATATACCACGTCAGAACGCTCTCTTCAGGTTCCGGTGCTGGGTATATGATTGTGGATCTAATAGTGATAATAACTTTTTGCTTTATATATAAACTGGAGGAATAAAATTTGGACGAATTTATTGCAGATGCTATCAAGCTCTTTCTGGTAGTTTTGCTGGTGCTTTTAAATGGTTTTTTTGTGGCAGCGGAATTTGCTGTGGTGAAAATCAGAAGCTCCCGTATTGAAACCTTGATTAACGAAGGCAATACCAGGGCTCATTATGCTAAAAAGCTGACAGATCACCTGGATGTATCACTGTCTGTGACACAGCTGGGCATTACCCTGGCATCTCTGGGCTTAGGCTGGTTAGGTGAACCTACTGTCAGCCGGCTGCTGGAACCGGTATTTGAATATCTGGGGCTGGGCGGGGCACTGGCTACTACTATTTCCTTTGCCATTGCCTTTGCTTTAATCACTGCCATGCATATTATTGCTGGTGAGCTGATACCAAAGAATATTGCCATTCAGAAGGCGGAAAGCGTTATGCTGACCATTGCCATGCCTCTTTTGTTTTTCCAGAAAATCATGTATCCATCAGTGTGGCTGTTAAATCACGTAGCTAACTGGACAGCAGCTGCTCTGGGCATACACATGGAAAGCGAGCAGGAGGATACGGCTCATACTGAGGATGAAATCCGCATTCTCATGGAGGAAAGCCACAAGCATGGCTACATTGATAAAACTGAGCTGGATTTTGTCGATAATGTTTTTGATTTTGCTGACAGAAGTGTCCGGGAAATCATGATTCCCCGTACAGATATGGTATGCCTTTATCTGGAGGATTCCATTGATGAAAATATGAATCTGGCTATGACAGAGCGCATGACCCGTTATCCTGTGTGCCGCGAGGATAAGGATGATATTATTGGCTTTTTGCATATTAAGGATCTGATGCGTACCCTGTACCAGAAAAAGCATCCTCATTTGCGCCAGCTAGTGCGCAAGGTGCTGGTGGTGCCTGAGTCTATGAAAATCAGCATGCTTTTAAAGACCATGCAGAAGAAGCGCTCCCAGCTGGCTATTGTGGTGGACGAATATGGCGGTACTGCCGGCATGGTAACCATTGAGGATATTATTGAGGAAATCGTAGGTGAGATTCAGGATGAATTTGACCAGGAACGGCCGTTAGTAGAAAAACGCAGTGACTGTATCTTCTCAATGGATGCCAAGCTCCTTTTGGAGGAAGTCAGCGATATTATGGAAATGGAAATTGAGGCGGACAACATTGATACCATTGGTGGCTGGCTTTATAACAATGTCCAGTCACCACCAAAGATTGGCATGAAGGCCAGCTGGAATGGTGTTGATTTCTTTGTAGAGGATATGGATAATCTCCGCATTACCAGAGTACTGGTGCAGATACCAAGACCACTGCAGCAGGATCACGAGGAAATCGTGGATATGTCTGGTGAGGAAAATACTGAAACTAAGCCTGCAGAGGAGGCACCATTATGATTTTAACAGTGGAAGACCTGGGGAAAAGCTATGGCGAAAAGGTACTGTTCAGCCATGTTAACCTCAATGTTAATGATGGTGGCAAAATCGGCATTGTGGGCATCAATGGCACTGGTAAATCCACATTTTTGCAGACAGTGGCAGGCAGGACCTCTGCTGATACAGGGACTATAACCACTATGCGGAACCTCCGCATCAGCTATCTGGAACAAGCCAAGGAGCTGAATCAGGATAATACTGTCATCATGGAGGTTTTTAAGGATGAAAGCCCTTTGATGCGGGCACTGCGTGATTATGAAACAGCCTTAGCCGAAAGTGAGGCGGGGGATGAGTCAGAGGCAGTACAGCAGGTACTGGTAAAAGCCTCAGCCCAGATTGACAGCTTAGGTGCCTGGAATATGGAAAGCGAAGCTAAGAATATCCTTACCCATCTGGGTATTACGGATTTTAAGGCACGGGCAGGCAGCCTTTCCGCTGGCCAGCAGAAGCGGCTGGCTCTGGCTACAGCTTTGATTCAGCCTTGTGATTTGCTGCTTTTAGATGAGCCAACAAACCATCTGGACAATG
>JAFPCE010000034.1 GCA_017390245.1 Selenomonadaceae bacterium | reverse complement strand
CCGCTTGCCACATTTGTCATCTGCTCTAAAGCGGAGAACTGGGCCAGCTGGGAAAGATACTCAGAATTATCCATTGGATCTAATGGATCCTGGAACTGCATCTGCTTTACCATCAGCTGCAAAAATGTGTCCTTGCTGATATAATCCTTATTCTTGTCAGCAATAGTCTTAGTAGCAGTAGTATATTCATCCCTGGCATAGGTCTTGCCATCTACTGTTGTAGTATTTAAAGGATTTGCCATATATTTCTCTCCTTTCTTTTAAACTGCGTAATCAACACCATCGGTTATAACATTGCCTTCGCCATCACGAACGCTTTCAGTGGACCTGTTTACATATTCACCAGTTGCGGACATTTCCCCGCTGGTTTCTTCAAAAGCTCTCATATCAGCTTCTGTACTATGTACAGCCTGTCCCTGCTGCTGTTGCTGGTAGTAGCCCTGACTCTGTCCCTGTGGCAGCTGTCCATCAGGCAGGCCTGTCTGAACCTCAACACTGTCCACCTTCATGCCCTGCTCACTAAGCTGCTGCTTCAGCTGTACCATAGAGGATTCCAGGATTGCTTTTACCTGGGCATTATCAGTATGGAAGGTAGCAGTAACACCGCCATTGCCGTTAACAGAAACCTTCAGGTGCAGCTCACCTAAATGCTCTGGATTCAGCTTGATAACCATCTCACTGTTCTGGCCATTCTGTATAAGCCTTGCCTGCTCTACAATCTGCTTTGGCACATCATAGTCTGCTGCTGGCTGGTTCACAGCCTGTGGCTGCTGCACAGCTTCTGGTCTGGCATCATTGACAGAACCTACAGTAGTATTCATTGCCGCAGCTGCATTATTAGCATTTTGCTGGTCAATTGGTGCCACATCAAAGGCAGCCTCCTCTGGCAGCTGGGTTACTTCACTGCCGTCAGCATTTATCATGCTGGCAAAGCTCTGCTGTTCCTGCGCCAGATTCTGCTGGAGATTCTGTCCAGCCTCATCAGCCGTATTTCTCCCCTGCACAACCTCAACATTTCCCAAAGCCTCATTCAACTGCTGCATGGTAATATTTTCCTGATTTGCTGGCTGCTCTGTTTTCACATAAAGCCTTGCATCATAACCGCCCTTACTGGATAAAACCTCCAGCATCTGCTGCTTGGAAGTAGTATCAGGATGAGGATTAACTGGTGCCTTGCCATTATTCTGTCCCTGCAAAAGTGCGTTGATAGAATCTGGATTTTTTACCAGCTGGCTGTTATCAACCTCTGTCTGCTTAGACGCTGCAGTATTGGCAAGCACATCCTGCTTATTTACTGGCTGCAGCTCCTGCACTGCCTCTGCCTTCTGCAGATTCATTACTAGCTGTGAAGCCTCCTCCTGTGGCATTTCCTGCTGCTGAGTATTCTGCATAGGAACTTCCTCAGTCTGCTCCACCTGCGGCAGCAAACCCTCTGGTGCTGCAACTTTTTCACCATCTGCCATCTGAATGTTCTGGACATTCTGCTGGACTGGCTGAGCCATTACACCCATAACCATGGCTGTTAAAAGCTGCCCTGCCTCTAAGACCGTGCCTTTAGTATCTGTATTTATATTTTCTGCAGGTACATCTTCAGCAGCTGAATCTTTAACAGTACCATCAGATACTGCATTAACTGCATCCTTTACGGCAGCCTCCTGCAGCTCTGCTGCTTTTTCTGCTGCGCTGCCTGCAGTCTCAGACTTGGCATTGCTTTTAAAATCAGACTTTACGCCCTTTTCCTGCTTTGCCTCCTGAAAGGTCTGGGAAAAATCCTCCACCTTGCTTTTGCTGCCAGCTGTGACAGTTTTGCCAGCAGATACTTTAGTATCAGCCTTTGTCTGCACAGACATTACACTTACGTTATTATTCATTTTTTCACCTCCTTTCAATGGATATATATATTTATGCCCTTAGAAACCTAAGAGAAGCATACAATTTTTTTCTTATAGAAATATTAAAAAAGTGAAAATTTTATTCGCTGACAGTAGTCTGCACCCTTCTGGTCACGCCAGCATACATTGTCTTGGAAATCTGAGCTGCCCTGTCTGTATCAAATTCTGCCAGCACCTGGGATACCTGAGATTCATCCATGCGCTGCAAAATGTTGATAATCAATGTGTCATCCATTTCCTGCAATATCTTAGCTGCATCTGCTGGCTTCATTTCATTGTAGATTCTTGCCAGCTTGGATACCCGCTTACGCTCAGCCGCCTGCATTTCCTTAGCCTGTTTTTCTATCTCTTCCTTGCTGAGACGCAAAGGCTTGGACTCCTTAGTATCCTTCTTCGGCTCCTCTGCAGGAGCATCAGGCACAGTAGAAGCACCCTCTTGTGGGGCAGGACGGACAAAATACTCTCCGATAATTGGCATATCATAGAGGCCCATTTTTTCATTCATTTCATTAGAATCCAAAATACGCAAATATATGCCCAGGAAAAAACCGCCTACAATCAAGACTGCTATTAACAGGATAATTCCCACAATCCTCAGTATCCGCTTAAATTTACCTGGCTTCTCATTCTCTGTATTTTCATTAGTTGCCATGCAATCACCTTATCAACGATAAATATCTAAAACTTTATTAACGTAATTCTGAGTTTCCCCATAAGGAGGAATGCCATTATAGTTCTTAACAGCCTGTGGGCCTGCATTATAGGCCGCCACAGCCTTGGCCACATCCCCGCCAAAGGTATCTAACAGCTGGCGCAAGTACTTGACGCCGCCTTCAATATTCTGCTGCTTATCATAAGGATCAACACCCAAAGACTGAGCTGTTCCTGGCATCAACTGCATCACACCTATAGCACCAGCAGAGGATACTGCCTCCTGCCTGCCATTGGACTCAACCTGCGCCACAGCAGCCGCCAGCCTTGGATCCACCTGGTAACGCTTGGCCATAGCTGCCAGTATAGTATTGGTATCACTGTCTCCAGTGCTGACGCTGTCCTTGTTTTTCGGTATATAGGAAGTACCTTTGGCTTCCTTAGCTTCCTGCAGTTCCTGGGCAAAGGTCTTAGAACTTGCCTCCTGCACAGCATTCTGCTTATTGTAGGTACGCTGCTCTATGCCAAATCTTATATTCAATTCCTGCACACGGTGCATTACCGCTTCCAGGCCTTCAATTCTTATCATTACAACTCACCACTTTACTGCTGATTGCGGAAATACAGCTGTCCGCCAATCTCATCAAGCTGCTTCTGTTCTTCCTGCAAAAGCTCCTCCATATACTGCTGCAGGCGCTTTTCCTTCAGCTGCTCTATGCTTTTCAGCTTGTTCACAATAGCTACCAGCTCCCGGACTCTTTGCTGCCGTTCTGACTGGCATTTGATGATTTCCTGCTGCTGGTTCTCTATCTGGGTGCGCTTCCAGTTAAAGAAGCTGTTATATGTCATCAATGTACCTACAGTTATTGTCCCCTTAGAAGTAAGCTCATCATAATCCTTATGTCCCTGAGCCATTTCCTCCAAAAGTGTCTGCAGCTGACTCCTGGCCTCCTCCAGTTTCTTGGTAGCTGTAGCCAGAGCAACCTGTGCAGTTTCTTTATTCATCCTGGTTACCTTTAACAAAGTCTCCAGTTTAAAGCGAAATTTTTTCATAAGCCCTTACACTTAGATGTTTTCCAGACGGTCCACAGTCTCCTCAAAGCCCTGAACCTCGAAAACACCCTGACAAAGAAACTCATTAATTTTATCTATCTTCTGTACGGCTTCATCAATTTTAGCGCTGGACCCCTTCACATAAGCACCTATATGAATCAAATCCTCTGCCTCCTTGTACACTGCCATTAAAGCACGGAGGTTTCTGTTGGCCTCCATGTGCTCCTTGGGAACTACTGCTGACATAACACGGCTGACGCTGGCCAGAACATCAATAGCAGGAAAATGATTCTGAGCTGCAATATTTCTGGACAAAACTATATGTCCATCCAGAATACTGCGGACAGCATCAGCTATTGGTTCATTCATGTCATCACCATCCACCAGCACTGTATAAATGCCAGTTATAGAACCCTTTTTGCTTGTACCGGCTCTTTCTAAAAGCCTTGGCAGCAAAGCAAAAACAGAAGGCGTATAGCCTCTGGTAGCAGGTGGTTCGCCAACGGTAAGCCCCACCTCGCGCTGTGCCATAGCAAAACGCGTTACCGAATCCATCATCAGTATGACCTTACGGCCCTGGTCACGAAAATATTCCGCAATAGCAGTAGCCGTCATAGCACCCTTGATACGGACCAGCGCTGGCTTATCTGAGGTTGCCACCACAACTACAGAACGCTTCAGGCCTTCCTCACCCAGATCTCTCTCGATGAATTCTTTAACCTCACGGCCACGCTCACCTACCAGTGAAATAACGCTGATATCAGCTTCAGTATTGCGGGCAATCATACTCAGCAAAGTAGATTTGCCTACACCACTTCCGGCCATGATACCTATTCTCTGGCCTTCACCCATGGTAATCAGTCCATCTATAGCCCTGACACCAACATAAAGTGAATCCTTGATAACAGGCCTGTCCAGAGGTGCTGGCGGATCAGCCTGGATAGGATACTCAGATTTACATAAAATCGGTCCCTTGCCATCAATAGGATTCCCCAGACCATCTATAACTCTGCCTAAAAGCTCTGGCCCTACCTTCACCTGCAGTACCTTCTGTGCTGACACCACCTGACAGCCTGGCCCAATACCCTTAGTTTCACCTAAAGGCATCAAAAGCACCTGGCCATCCCGGAAGCCTACCACCTCTGCAGGCAATGGCTCCACATCCTCAAAATGGGATTTAATGTAGCACAGCTCTCCCATGCTGACATTCGGTCCGCTGCATTGGATAACCAGGCCGACAATCTGAACAACCTTGCCAATCATCTGTATGGAATTACAATTTTCTATGGCCTCGTTAAACCTTTGCAGATTAATATCCATTATTTCATTACATCCCTGACAGCCTTTTCCACAGCCTGCAGCTGTGTAGCAAGGCCTGCATCAACTACACCGTTAGGAGATTCCAGCATACAGTCCCCAGCCTGCAGGGAAGTATCTGATACAACCTCCAGAGAGGCATTACCCTCTAACTGTGCCTGTAACTCATTTTTAGCCATCAGCACCAGCTCGTAGGCCTCAGGCGCAACCCGGACTTTCACCTCTGGCTGGTCTTTAACCTTCTGTATAGCCTCCTGCACTAATGGCAGAATCAGCTGTGGCACCTCGATAAAATGCTGAGGCAGCACCTTATTGGCAATATTTATTACCATTTCAGCAATAGTATTCTCAGCATGTATTATGTAATCATCGCAGCCTGCCTTAGCCTGCTTTAAGGTTTCTTCAGCCTTGGCATTGGCATCGATGATAATTTGCTTTTCTTCCTGGCGAATCTGCTGCATTCCCTCTTCACGGCCAGCTGCTATGCCCTCATCACGGCCCTGGCTTCTTGCCTCCGCCAGAACAGCTTCAGCATCTTCCCTGGCCTTAGCTATGATGGCCTCAGCCTCATCTCTGGCCTTCTGTTTAGCCAGCTCGCCAGCAATTTGTGCATTCTTTAACAGCTCGTTAGCCTGATTTTCCTTCTGCAGAATCTCCTTCAGCATGTTGGCATGAACCTCAGGATCAACAGCTTCTTTAGATTGTCCCGCAGGAACTACAGCCTTGGGAGCATCCACCATTAACGGTTCCTCTTCCCAAACGGCACCTTTTATTACCCTAGACAATCATCTCGTCACCCTTTCCGCGGGAAATAGCAATCTCGCCGGCATCCTCCAGCTTACGAACAATATTAACGATTCGCTGCTGAGCTTCCTCAACATCACGAATCTTAACAGGCCCCATATACTCGATTTCCTCGCGCATAGTATCACCTGCACGCTTGGACATATTCTTGTATACCTTGTTGGCAACATCTGGATTGGTAGCCTTGAGGGCCAGTGCCAGATCCTTATTATCAACCTCACGCAGCACGCGCTGGAGATTTCTGTCGTCGATATTGACGATATCCTCGAACACAAACATGCGCTTTTTGATTTCCTCGGCCAGCTCTGGATTGTCCACTTCCAAGGTCTCGATAATAGACTTCTCTGTAGTACGGTCCACTCTGTTTAAAACCTCTACGATAGAACCAACACCACCGGCATCGGTAAAATCCTGGGTAACCAGTGCAGACAGCTTGCGTTCCAGAACGCGCTCTACCTCACGCAGCACCTCTGGAGAGGTTCTGTCCATAACCGCTATGCGTTTAGAAACCTCAGCCTGCCTGTCCTGAGGCAGTGAAGTCAGTATAGTGGCCGCCTGGTCTGGATCTAAATAAGCCATAATCAGCGCAATAGTCTGAGGATGCTCATTCTGAATGAAGTTCAAAAGCTGTCCTGGGTCAGTCTTATGCAGGAAGTCGAAAGGACGAACCTGCAGGCTGGTGGTGAGGCGGCTGATAATAGTGGAAGCCTTCTCTGCCCCCAGTGCCTTCTCCAGAATATTCTGAGCATACTCCAAACCGCCAGTAGACAGGTAATTCTTTGCCATAGCCATCTGATAAAACTCGGCAATAACCTCACGCTTCTGCTCCTGGGAAACCTTTTTCTGATTGGCAATCTCCAGTGTCAGTTTTTCTATTTCATCATCATTCATGTGCTTAAACAGCATAGCAGAATACTCAGGGCCCAGCGCTATAAACAGCACAGCTGCCTTTTGCTGGTTTGTGAGCTCTGGTGTATCACTGTTACCATACATATCCATATTCATCAATCCTCCGACAGCCAGGTCTTAACAAGCATAGCCATTTCTGCAGGCTTGCTGCGAATAAGCTCTTCGATAGTCTGACGCTCGGACAAGTGCTCCTGCTCTTCCTGTGTAAGCTCTTCTGGCTCGATTTCGCCATTGGCCAGTGCCTCTGCCCGTTCTGCTTCCAAACGTTCTCTCTCCAGTTCTTCCAGACGTGCCTGCTCCTCTGCTGCAGCCTGCTCTTCTGCCAGACGCTTCTTCCGGCGCATGTAGAGGTAGCCAGCCACCAGGGCAATAATCAGCAGAATCAAAGCAGCAGCTATCATGATATTGCGCTGCTCAGCATCCTTAGCCGCCTGCTCTTCAGCTGCTCTTCTGTCAGCATCCTCAGTACTAAATGGCAGAGCCTCAACAGAAATGCTGTCGCCTCTGTCATCATTAATACCTACTGCAGACGCTACAGAACGCTGGATGCTTTCACGCTGTGCATCAGTAATATCATCATTAACTAATACAGCTATGTTAACCTTCTTAATGGAGCCTGGAGAAGCCACAGTCTTTTCCTTAGCTTCATTGATTTCGTAATTCTTAGTAGTTTCCTTCTTGGAGTAGTTAGCATTGGTATTATTATCTGTAGCTACATAGCCAGGAATATTGGACTGAGTACCTGCAGGACCACCTGGACTGTTGGAGGTGCCATTATAGGACTCGTTGATATTCTGCTCACTGCGGATAATACCAGATTCATCAACTACAGGAGTAAAGGTCTGCTTGTCAGTCTGGCGCTGGTCAAAATCAAGCTCCACATTAACTCTGACATAAGACTTGCCAGTACCCAGAGCCTGATCTAAGAGAGTCTGTACATCCTTCTGCATTCTCTCCTGTACCTTGCGGGTCATTTCCAGCTGAGTCATGGTTTTAACGGTTACATTATCGTCATCCTCATCTGGATCATTGAGAATCTTACCCGTTTCATCAACTACAGTAATATTCTCTGGCACCAGCCCCTGCACGCTGCGGGAAGCCAGATTAACAATACCCTTGATCTCCTTTTTATTCAGTTCCTGATTAGGCTTCAGCTTCAGCATGATAGAAGCTGTAGCTGGTTTCTCATTTTTCTTATACAGGCTGTCCTCCGGCAGAACAATATGTACTCTCGCCTTTTCTACAGCCTCAATCTGCTCAATCGTACGGGTCAATTCCCCCTGCAGAGCCTGCAGGTAATTAACCTTATTCTGGAACTCAGTAACACCCAGCTTGCTGTCATCAAAGATTTCAAAGCCCTTGTTGCCTCTAGGCAGCCCCTCAGAAGCAAGGCTAAGGCGTGCTTCATGCACATTAGCAGAAGGCACCATAATGGTGATACCCTGCTTGGTTTCCTGTATGTCATAGGTAACCTTTGATTCCTTCAGCTTAGCAGCAACCTCGCCAGCATCCTTGGTTTCCATATTGGTAAATAATGGAACCATATCTGGCTTACCGCCAAAGGTAAAGCTGGCCACCAGCACTATAATCAGCACTAAAACCACGGCGCCAATACCTAAATATCGCTGCTTCTTTGTAAGATTACTCCATAGCTGAAGATATTTTTCTTTTAATTCGCCCATCCTCAAATTCCTCACAATGCAGTCATGATCTCACTAAAACTCATCTCAAACCATCACACCTGCATGCGCATGATTTCCTGATAGGCCTCAACAGCCTTGTTCCGTACTGCCAAGGTCAGCTGTAAGGCAATGTCTGCCTTCTCAGCCGCTACAATTACCTGAGATATATCATCAACCTGGCCTGCAGCCAGAGCTGCACTCATTCTATCTGATTCATGTTGTAAATCATTAACATTTTGCAACTCCCCCTGGAGATACTCTCCAAAGGATTTAACGCCTGCAACCTCTTTGGTTTCCCCTAAATGACTTTCCGCCTGCATATTAACAGGAGTCATCTGCAGTGCTTCTATCTGCATTACGTCACCTCATTTATTTGCTTATATTCAATGCCTGCTGTGCCATACTCTTAGCAGCATTTATAGTCGTAACATTAGCCTCATAGGCTCTGGAGGCAGTTATCATATCCACCATCTCATTAACAATATCAACATTTGGCAATTCAACATAGCCATCTGCATTAGCATCCGGGTGGCTTGGATCATACACCAGCTTGCCCTGAGTATTATCAACGCCTATGCCCACAGCTCTGACGCCCTCGCCAGTATTAAAGCCATGGCCCTTCATCTCACCCGCCAGTACCCTTGCAAAGTTCTTGCTTTGAGATTCTCTAGGCTCAAAAATAACATATCTGCGCTTAAATGGAACTCCATCAACAGTACGAGTGGAATTAACATTTGCAATATTATTGGATATAACATCCATTCTAAGTCTCTCTGCTGTCAAGCCAGATGCTGCAGCATCGATTCCGCCAAACATACTCATATCTCAGCCAGCTCCATTCTCTTATTTGCTAGTAATAACATTCTTTACGCCCTGGATATAGGATCCAATCTTCTTTGCCATGGCGTTATAGTAAATCTGGTTCTTAGCTAAATTAGCCATTTCCACGTCAATATCCACATTATTGCCGTCAACGCGCATGGTAGTTGTATCCTGCAGCTGTATCTTGGCAGTAACCTTTTCCCCAGCGCTCATAGGCATGTGCTTATCCTGGGTTCTGACCATCTGCAGCTTCTTGTCCTTCTCAAAGCCCAGTTCCTTGGCCAGCATGGATTCAAACAGCACATCACTCTTTTTAAAACCAGGAGTATTCACATTTGCAATATTGTTGCTAATGACTTCCTGGCGCAAATTAGCAGCCTGCAAGCCTCTCTGCATAAAATCAATTGTTGGGGCCTTCATTATCTCATCTAGCACAAAGACTCACACCTTTCCACTGCATTCAAACCCTATTATGACAATTTAATTACATAATTATTCCTATATATTCTATCATCTTTTTGAGTAATTAAGAAGTAAATTTTCTCTTCTTGGGCAATTTTTCCCGACAAATAGGGCTATTAGCCCAACTTTATAAATCCATATTCCTAAGCATAAAAAAACTACAGGACAAAAAACAAAAATTTTTAACATCCTGTAGTTTAATATACCTATATCCTTATAGGAAAATTATAAAATAAACTGAGTGAGATCCTGATTAACAACAATATCCTGCAGTGCCTTATTGACATATTCAGTGTCAATTACCACATTTTTATCCTCTAAATCCGGAGCGTTAAAGGAAACATCTTCCAGCAGCTTCTCCAGCAAGGTATGAAGGCGGCGGGCACCAATATTTTCATTCTGGTTATTCACATCACAGGCCAGCTGAGCCAGTCTGTCAATGGCATCCTCCTGGAAGGTCAGCTCCACGCCTTCAGTCCCCAGCAATGCCTGATACTGCTTTAAAAGGGCATTCTGTGGCTCTGTGAGGATACGCTTAAAATCATCCTTTTCCAGAGAAGACAGCTCCACACGGATAGGGAAACGCCCCTGCAGCTCAGGAATCAGATCAGAAGGCTTTGCCATGTGGAAAGCACCAGCTGCAATAAACAGTACATGATCCGTCTTAACCGGGCCATACTTAGTCATGACGGTAGAGCCCTCAACGATTGGCAGAATATCTCTCTGCACGCCCTCACGGGACACATCATGTCCATTGCCGCCATTGCTGACTGCCACCTTGTCAATCTCATCCAGGAAAACGATGCCGCTGTTTTCTGCCAGCTTTACAGCAGTCTCGCTAACCTCTTCCATATCGATGAGCTTAGCAGCCTCTTCCTGCTGGAACAGCTTTCTTGCTTCCTTTACAGAAACCTTTCTCTTCTTGTGCTTCTTAGGCATCATATTGCCTATGATGTCCTGGATATTATCCCCCATGCCCTCCAGGCTGGAGCCAGCAAACATGCCTACCATAGGCTTGCTGTTATCCTCCACATCTATTTCGATAATCTTGTCTTCATACTCCCCGGCATCCAGCTTCTTGCGGCACCAGTCACGGCCCACCTGATACTGCTTTGGCTCATCAGGAGACTTTTCTTCCTCTTCATCTGCATTCATACCGCCAAAAAGCTGGCCAAAAGGATTGCTGCTCTTCTTAGGCTCTGGCACCATAACGTCCAGTATCCGCTCAACAGCCATTTCCTTAGCCTTTTCCTGCACAGCCTGCAGGCGTTCAGTGCGCACCATGTGTATGGCAGTTTCCGCCAGATCACGGACAATAGACTCTACATCCCTGCCTACATAGCCCACCTCAGTGAACTTAGTAGCCTCAACCTTGATGAAAGGTGCCTTCACCAGCTTTGCCAGACGGCGGGCAATCTCAGTCTTACCAACACCAGTAGAACCAATCATCAGTATATTCTTAGGTATAATATCATCCTGCATGCTGGCACTGTCCAGCTGGCGGCTGCGCCAGCGGTTGCGCAGAGCAATGGCAACTGCCCGCTTTGCTTCCTTCTGGCCCACAATATATTTATCTAAAGCTTCAACTATCTCTCTAGGTGTCTGTTCATTCATCATAAAACACATACCTCCAAATTACTCCAACTCTTCCACTATTATATTGTGATTGGTAAATACGCAGATATCAGCTGCTATAGTCATAGCCTCCTTAGCAATGTCCACAGCCTCCATATCAGTATGCTTCACCAAAGCTCTGGCTGCAGACAAAGCAAAGAAGCCGCCAGAACCAATAGCACCTACAGCACCATCTGGCTCAATAACCTCACCATTGCCGGAAATCATCAGCAGATTTTCCTTGTCAGCCACTAAAAGCAAAGCCTCCAGCTTCCGCAGCACCCTGTCAGTACGCCATTCCTTCGCCAGCTCTACAGAAGCACGCTGCAAATTGCCATTAAAGGCCTCCAGCTTAGCTTCAAATTTCTCAAACAAAGTAAACGCATCTGCTACAGAGCCAGCAAAACCTGCCAGCACCTTGCCATGGTACAAGCGCCTTACCTTTTTAGCAGTAGCCTTCATAATGGTGCTCTGGCCAAAGGTAACCTGGCCATCACCAGCAATAGCTGTTTTCCCCTTATGCTTCACGGCCACAATTGTAGTGGCATGAAATTGATTTTCCATATCTAAACACCTCGTTATCCAACCCCTGACAGCTGCTCTGCAGTTATATCAAAGGTTATTCTCTGTCTTAAACGCCTCCAGCACCGCCAGTGCCCTTTCCGCTATCCGCTGCTTTTTCAGCTTTTTATCACGGATTTTTTCCTTAATTGGCGACATAATGCCAAAATTTACATTCATAGGCTGGAAATGCTTTGCCGGTGCAGTAGTTATATAATGGCACAATGAACCATGGGCTGTCTCCTGAGGGAATACCACTGGCTCCAGTCCCTGGCACAGCCTGACAGCATTAATGCCTGCCACCAGTCCGGAGGAAGCAGATTCCACATAGCCCTCCACGCCAGTCATCTGCCCAGCAAAAAACAAATTCTGGTTATGCTTAAACTGCATGGTAGGCAGCATCTTCTCCGGAGAGTTAATAAAGGTATTTCTGTGCATTACGCCATACCGCACAAATTCCGCCTGCTCTAATCCCGGAATCATGCCAAACACCCGCCGCTGCTCCGGCCACTTCAAATGGGTCTGGAAGCCTACAATATTATAAAGCGTTCCATCTGCATTATCCTGGCGCAGCTGCACCACAGCATGATATCTGGTGCCATCAGCTGGATTTTCCAGTCCCACTGGCTTTAATGGACCATATAACAGGGTATCTTCCCCCCTGGAGGCCATTTCCTCCACAGGCATGCAGCCTTCAAAGAACTTTTCCTTTTCAAAATCCTTAGTAGGAGTTTTCTCCGCTGCCACCAGCTCAGTCCAGAAGCGGTGGTATTCCTCTTTATTCATAGGGCAGTTGATGTAGGCAGCCTCCCCCTTATTGTACCTGGAGCCCTTCCAGGCCTTAGTCATGTCCACAGATTCCAAAGTGACAATAGGCGCTGCCGCATCATAAAAATACAGGTACTGGTCTCCCATCAGCCTGCCGATATCTTCTGCCAGCTTCCCAGCCGTTAAAGGACCGCTGGCAACTATGGTAACAGCATCATCTGCATAAGGAATTTCCTCCAGCTCCTCATGATGCACATTTACCAGCGGATGCTGTTCTAATT
>JAFPCE010000033.1 GCA_017390245.1 Selenomonadaceae bacterium | reverse complement strand
TGATGCTCTACCAACTGAGCTATTTCCGCATAATGGCGACCCGAAGGGGACTTGAACCCCTGACCTCCGCCGTGACAGGGCGGCATTCTAACCAACTAAACTACCGGGCCACTTGTCACCGCTCTTCATATCTGAGCGACAACAGTATTTATTATATGCATGTGACTATATCTTGTCAACACTTTTTTAAAAATTTTAGAAGAGGCTCATCTGGTCGCTCTCCTCCATGCCCTCCAGGCACCCATGTCTTCTGAGAGCTTCCACAGAGGTCTTATTACATTCAGTGCGTTTCTTCATGTTCTCAATGGAGCTAAACTCTCCGTCTTTTCTGGCTTCCTCTATCTTGTGAGCATCCACGCTGCCCAGGCCAGTTAAAGTGGTAAACGGTGGCAGCAGTGCCTTTTCCTCAGGCAGCATAATGAACCTGTCAGCCTTGGACTTATACAAATCTACCCGCTTGCAGGTAAAGCCCCGGATGTACATTTCCCAGGCCAGCTGCAAGACAATATAGAGATCCTTCTCCTTCGCATCCATTTTATCCTTGGCCTCTAGCTGCTTCATTTTTCTCTCTACTTCCTCCTGGCCCAGGGAGATAATATCTGAGTCAAAGGCATCGGCACGGATGGAAAAATATGCAGCATAATACGCCAGTGGGTAATGGACCTTGCAGAAGGCAATGCGGTAAGCCATCATAACGTAAGCTGTAGCATGGGCTCTTGGGAACATGTATTTAATCTTCTGGCAGGACTCAATATACCATTCAGGAATATTATTTTCCCTGAGCATTTCTACCTTATCTGGCTCAATGCCCTTGCCCTTACGCACCTTCTCCATAATCTTGAAAGAAGCCAGAGGATCTACGCCCTTGTGCATGAGATAAATCATAATGTCATCGCGGGCAGAAATCGCATTCTGCAGGGTACAGGTGCCTTCCTTGATTAAATCCTGGGCATTGCCCAGCCATACGTCAGTACCATGGGAGAAACCAGAAATACGCACCAGGTCACTAAAACACCTTGGATTGGTATCATCAATCATCTGGCGGGTAAAGCTGGTACGAAACTCTGGAATTCCATAGGTACCTGAATTTGCCCCCAGCTGCTCTGGAGTAACACCTAAGGCATTGGTACAGTTAAAGAGACTCAGGGTTGCCGGATCATCAAAAGGAATAGTCTTTGGATCTCTGTGAGTTAAATCTTCCAGCAGCTTAATAACGGTTGGATCATCATGTCCCAGTATATCCAGCTTAACCAGACGGCTGCTGATGGAATGATAGTCAAAATGCGTAGTTATGGTGCTGCTAGTCTGGTCATCAGCAGGATGCTGCAGCGGTGTAAAGAAATGCACATCCATATCACGAGGTACTACCATGATGCCTGCTGGATGCTGGCCAGTGGTACGCTTAACGCCCTGGCAGCCAGTGGACATGTGGTTAATATAGGCATCACGCTTGCTGATGCCCCTTTCATCGTAGTATTTACGCACAAAGCCGTAGGCAGTTTTTTCCGCTACCGTTGCAATAGAACCGGCACGGAATACGTTATCCTTGCCAAAAAGCTCCTCAGTATATTTGTGAGCTACTGGCTGGTATTCACCAGAGAAGTTCAGGTCAATATCTGGAACCTTATCGCCATCGAAGCCCAGGAATACGGCAAATGGGATTTCGTGGCCATCCTTTACCATAGGTGTACCGCAGATAGGGCAATCCTTGTCTGGCAAATCGTAACCACAGCCGTAGGAACCATCCAGCACAAAGTCGCTGTGCTTGCAATTTGGACAGCGCCAGTGTGGTGGCAGCGGATTAACCTCAGTAATATCTGTCATGGTAGCAACAAAGGAAGAACCTACAGAACCTCGTGAGCCTACCAGGTAACCATCAATATTGGATTTTTTTACCAGCTTATGGGCAATGAGATACAGCACAGAGAAGCCATGGGCAATAATTGGCTTTAATTCCTGGTCTATGCGGTCCTGCACCACCTTGGGCAGAGTTTCCCCATAGAGAGCATGGGCCTTGGCGTAGGTCATGTTAGTAATGTCCTCATCGGCTCCAGGAATCATTGGAGAATACAGGCCATCAGGAATTGGCTTAAATACCTCTACACTGTCAGCAATCTTCCTAGGGTTGGTAACAACAGCTTCATAAGCCAGCTCTTCTCCTAAATAGGTGAACTCCGCCAGCATCTCTTCTGTGGTACGCAAATAAAGGGGTGCCTGCTGGTCAGCATCCTTAAAGCCCTTGCCTGCCATTAAGATGGCACGGTATATGCTATCTTCTGGATTTCTGAAATGTACGTCACAGGTAGCAACCAGCATTTTCCCCAGCTTCTGTGCCAGTTCAGCCACCTTCAGATTCATGTTGATTAAATCTTCATCAGTCTGGATATCTGGGTATTCTTCCTTCCGCTTGTAAAAGGCATTGTTGCCAATAGGCTGGATTTCCAGATAGTCATAGAAAGAAGCAATCTCTAACAGCTTCTCTTCCGGTGCTTTATCCACAATAGCCCGCATCAGCTCACCAGCTTCGCAGGCAGAGCCAATAATCAGACCTTCCCTGTATTCCTCTATGAGATGCTTAGGCAGTCTTGGCCGTTTAAAGAAAAAACGCAGGTTGGAGAATGAAACTAATTTATAGAGATTTCTCAGTCCTATAGGATTTTTTGCCAGAATAATGATATGGTTAGCCCTTTTCTGACGGTAGTCATCTCCTACCAGATAGCCTTCTACGCCATAAATTATCTTAATAGGATTGCCGGCTTTGGCTGCGTCTTTAGCAGCATCCATGGCCTCTGGGAAGGCCTGAACACAGCCATGATCTGTAATGGCAATAGCTGGCCAGCCCCATTTAGCAGCAGTTTTTATTAGATTTTTCGCTGGTGAAACTGCATCCATGGTACTCATATTGGTATGGCAGTGCAGCTCCACCCGCTTTTCCTCTGCCTCATCCTTGCGGGATTCAGTATCAATCAGCAGCACTGATTCAGCATTTAAAACATTGTCATTTTCAAATTTATCAAATCGTACGGAACCCTTTATTTTAACTGCAGCACCGCCTTTGGCAGCCTTTTTCAGCCTGTCTAATACCAGATGAAAGTCATCTGTATCACTGAAGAAAGCCTTGCAGGATATGCCTTCAGTGCTGTCAGCCAGGGAGAAAATCAGTAAATTGGTAGTAGAAAATTCCTTGCCGTCTACACCAGCAATAAAGCCCTGTACCAGCACGGAACGCATTTCACCCTCAATCTGGCTGATAGGCGTAATTTCTCCCACAGCACTTTCGCCAAATACCTGTGGTGAATCTTTTTCCCCCACCACAATTTTCTTGCGGCGGAAGCCCTTCTTTTTGTTGTCATTGCTATTACCGCCAAAAGAGCCAGCGTTACTGCTGCCACCAGATTTACGGCCTCCAGTTTCCTTAGAACCCTGACTGGTAACAGCCTTTGGAGCATTCTGTACAGCCGCCAGTGCAGCCTTGTAGTTTTCATCATCCTCCAGACTAGGACGCTCTATACGCTCAATTTCCTCATAAACTGCCTGCAGCTCCAGGTAAAGGGGATAACCTATAACCTTTATGGCAGCCTCCTGTAGCTTCTGGCGTATATGGGCATGCTCCAGGCACATAACAGCAAAATCTCCCTGTACCTGCAATATCACCTTATCTGGCTGATAAACCCTGCGGGTGCTTAATAAAATAGTCTTGCAGCTGTGGCTGTCCTTGGTTACATAGTCCACCAGTGCTTCCCATTTCTGCTCTAAGATTTTCTCCAGCTTGATGATGCTCTGGTAGAAAATAACCGTATTAACAGAATGCTGTTTCTCAATAAAAGCACTGCCCCGCTGCAAAAGCTCCTCGTCAATATTGACAGGTGTCCAGAACAGAATTTCCCACAGGTTTGTCTCTGCTGTAACCTCCACATGACGGATAAAACCATGGGCCAGAATCTCTCTTTCCTGGGCGGTCATTTCCATATCTGCCATAAGCTGGGCTAATATTCTGAATCTTGCCGGAGTTATCCGGAATTTATGAAGCTTGGTCTTTTCTTCCATATATTTATATCCTCAAAATCATTTATTGCAATTAATATTCCAGAATCAGTTTAAAATCACTTTTTCTATTATAGCAGATATTATCACCTGTGGCTGACAAATAATTGTACGGAAAATTTTTCAGGTTAATTTTTCTCGTCAATTTTTTTAGTAGCTTTTTTCAGGTCATAAAATCCTTCATAAAATTTATAAACATACATTTGCCAAAATAGTGTTCTAAATGTTATAATTTAAATAGAACGTAAGTAAGAAATCAGGAGCAATATGATATGAACACAGCTATAAAAAATTTGGCAAGGAAAAATACTCTGCCACAATATATTGCCATAGATTTAAAATCCTTTTATGCCTCTGTAGAATGCCGCAAGCGTAATTTAGATCCTTTAACCACTAATCTGGTAGTGGCTGATAAAAGCCGTACAGAAAAAACCATCTGCCTGGCAGTGTCCCCTTCCCTGAAGAAGCTTGGACTAAGCGGCCGGGCCAGACTTTTTGAGGTAGTACAGAAGGTAAAAGAAGCTAATTGTCTGCGACGTTACAAGAATAAAATCAAAGCATTTACTGGTTCGTCCTCCGATGCTATAGAGCTGGCTGAAAAGCCTCAGCTTGCCATTGATTACATTGTGGCAGTACCCCACATGGCAGAATACAGTGACGTCAGTGCGCAGATTTATGGTATTTATCTGGATTTTATTGCCCCTGAGGATATTCACGTGTACTCCATTGATGAAGTTATTATGGATGTGACGCCCTACCTTGCTACTTATCACATGACTGCAGCCCAGCTGGCCAGCCGGATAATTGTGCAGATACGTGAGGAAACTGGCATTACGGCTACAGCAGGTGTTGGTACGAATATGTATCTGGCAAAAATTGCCATGGATATTATTGCCAAGCACATTCCTCCCGATGAAAATGGCATTCCTGTAGCCACTCTGGATGAAATGAGCTATCGCCAGCTTCTCTGGGCGCACCAGCCCTTAACTGATTTCTGGCGCATTGGCAGAGGCTATGCCCGCAAGCTGGCAGACCATGGCATGTACACTATGGGAGATATTGCCCGCTGCTCTCTGGGCTTAGAAGGCCGTTACTACAATGAAGATCTGCTGTATAAGCTTTTTGGTGTTAATGCTGAGCTTCTCATCGACCATGCCTGGGGCTGGGAACCCTGCACTATTAAGGATATAAAAAGCTACCAGCCAGATAACCGCAGTACCTGCTCTGGACAGGTGCTGCAAAAAGCCACTTCTGCCGCTGATGCCAGAGTGATCGCCTGGGAAATGGCAGATAATCTGGCACTGGACCTTTTTAGCAAAAAGCTGGTAACAGACCAGCTGGTACTGCACGTAGGCTATGATGCTGAAAGCCTCAATACTCCTGCAGGAAAGAAATATACTGGTGAAATCACTACTAATCACTTTGGCAAGCTGGTGCCTAAATCTGCCCATGGCTCTATTAATCTTGGCAAGTTTACGGCTTCCGCCCAGGACATTACCAAAGCGCTGCGGGAGCTTTTCGACCAGATAGTTAATCCAGACCTTTTGGTGCGCCGCCTTTCCCTGGCAGCAAATCATATTATACCAGCCACAGAGGCTAAAACCCAGCCACAGCAGCTGAGCCTTTTTACAGAGGAAGAGCTGAATCCCCAGCTTTGTTCTGAACCAAATCTCAACAAAAACTACAGCACCAATGCTGAAAAGGAACAGCATATTCAGGAGGCCATATTAAGCATCAAAAAACGCTATGGCAAAAATGCTCTTTTAAAAGGAGCTAACCTGCAGGAATGTGCTACCACCATCCAGCGCAATGCCCAGATAGGCGGCCACAGAGCCTGAGATTTGGGTATATCTGAAAGGAGGCTGATACAGTGCCTGAAAAAGATATTTCCGACTACGCTGACATCATCAATTTGCAGCGCCCCATTTCCTACAAACGGCCGCCTATGCCTGTCATTAAACGGGCTGCCCAGTTTGCCCCTTTCGCCGCCCTTACCGGCCATGACGAGGCCATTCAAAAAGCCCTGCAGCGCCATATAGCACAGGCTTTAGAATACGATATATAAAAACAGCCACCTGCTATGTCTCAAGACAAAACAGGTGGCATTATAGATAAATTGTACTATAATTATTTTAAAAAGTAAAATAGATTTTGGATAATATATATCAATTAATAATTAATTCTAAATCATAATAAAATATAATTTACGAATTCTTTTAGGATAAAAGCACTATATTAGGTAAATTTCAAAAAGCCTTCTAAGTATAAGTTTAGTATAGAAATAATTCATTAAATATGTTTTACTAAAATAACTTCTAGGTTCATTGTACTGCATTGCCTAAACATATAATCTATATTAGTATCTTAAAAGTAAGAATTTATTTTCGAGAATACACCTAACTAAGAAAGAAGGCGTAATTGTTGGAACAAAATGAAAAGCAGAAAAACATATAAAAGGCTTTAAAATCCGCAGCTTTACAATCTGGATGATGGCCCTGGCGGTCCTTATCTATGGTGGCATGATTTACATGACTGTGCAAACCATGAATACCTATGATACCCTGGTGCATCACGTTGACGAATATCTTGATGGTGAAAACAGTGCTGCTGAGCTTCAGGCTGGATCTGATTACCTGACCAAGCAGGTTCAGATGTATGTTACTACTCAGGACAGACAATACATGGATGCTTATTTTACAGAAGCAAATGAAACCATGCGCAGAGAAAAAGCTCTCCGGAAGATGGAAAGCTATCATATTAGTGACGAAACCTATGGCGAGCTGAAGCAGGGACTGCAGTTTTCCGACAGGCTTATGCAGCAGGAATTCTACGCTATGCGTTTAACTGCCCAGGCCAGTGGCTTGCCAGTAAGCCAGCTGCCACCTGAGGTTGCTGATGTACAGCTCCTGGCCTCTGAGGCTAATGCCTCACCAGCCGAACAGCTTGCTAAAGCTAAGGATCTGATATATGGTTCTATCTATCAGGACCGCAAGGAATCCATTAAGTATCATATCAATAACTTCACCTCTCAGGTTCTGGATGGTTTAAAGACAACCCAGGAGGACAGTATCGAAACCATGCACAACAGTCTGGTACAGGAAACCATTTTGCTGGCTGTAATGCTGATTGTCAATATTCTCATATTCATCATTATCTTAGTGATGATTCTCCGTCCGTTGCATATTTCTATTAACAGCATGAAAAATAATGAGTCCATGGAAATGGTTGGTTCCTATGAGTTTAAGTATCTTGCCTTTGTATACAATGGTCTTTGTGAAGTACGTGCATCAACTGAAGCCCAGCTCCGCCACAAGGCTGAGCATGATCCATTAACCGGCATTATGAACCGTGAGGCATTTACCCAGTTAAAGGATACACTCAGGGATAATGGCAAGCCACTGGCTCTTGCCCTGGTAGATGTGGACTACTTCAAGCAGGTAAATGATAACTACGGCCATGAAGCCGGTGATGCCTGCTTAAAGAAGGTAGCCTGGCTTCTGGAAAACAGCTTCAGCTCCAAGGACTTCCCAATCCGCATCGGCGGTGATGAATTTGCCATTATTCTCACAGATGTAACTCCTGAGCATAAAGATGCTATCGAGGAAATAATAATCGCTATCAATCAGAAGCTGCAGAAGCCAAATGACGATAGTCCTCCAGCTTCCCTGAGTATTGGTATTGCCTTCTCCGACAACGGCTATCAGAATGAGCTGTACCACAAGGCTGACCAGGCTCTCTATAAGGCTAAGGAAGCAGGCAGACACTGCTGCAGATTCTACGAAAAGAAAACAGATAAATAAGCTTGATTTAATTTCAGACATAAGAAAACTCCTTATCCCCCCACTAGCAGGAATAAGGAGTTTTTTATCATGTAAATTATTAACCATCCAGTGACACAAAAGCATCCCGGCAGACTGGTAGTAATTAACGGCTTTTCGCTTGCTGATGTTTTTGCACTGCATTGATAAAAGTATCGTTTTTTGATTAGTTTTTTCTCTAATTACTATTATCTGTTAATTAGTACGTATATATTTTATCCGTATAATATGTTATACTGAATATAAAAGGAGGCTTATATATGACACTTCATCTGTATTACTATGCATTTCAGTGTGTGTCCAAGAGCCAGTCAATCAAATTATATTGGCGAATTCCATCATAGTTTGCGTTTGTGCCAATAATATCCAATGTTAATAACACTTTGGGATGATTATCCTTGATTTTCTGCAGCGACCGTAATTCACGTTGTTTGACTGTTTCATCCAGAACACTGGCAGAAACCTGATAGTACCTGACTTCATCGCTGTTTGCTGTAACGAAATCAACTTCAAATTCGGATACTTTTCCTATATTTACGTCCATATTACGGCGTTTCAGTTCCAAGTAAACAATGTTTTCAAGCAGATGGCCTAAATCTGATGCACTCTCGGTAGTCAATAACCTGCGCAGGCCAGTGTCTGCGATATAGTATTTTCCTTGTGTTTTCAGATATTGCCTCCCTTTGACATCATATCGGTTCACCTTATAAAAAATATAGCTATCGGTAAGGGCTCGTACATATTTTTCAACTGTATTAACTGAAAGCTTTCTGCCACTAGACATTAAAGTATCGGCTATTTTCTTCATAGAAACCGGACTGCCAATATTGCTGGCAAGAAACCGCACAATACTTTCTAAAATTGTTATGTCTGTAATATTTTCCCTGCTAGCAACATCCTTTAGCAGAATCGTATTGTATATTCCTTCTAGATAAGTTCTTACAGCAGCTTCATTATTTCCCAGGGATAACACATAGGGAAATGCCCCAAGCCTCATATAATTCTGAAATGCCTGCTCTTTTCCTATTGAAGCCTTTGCTGAATAATATTCCGCAAAGGATAATGGCTGCATATCAATTGTAATATAGCGTCCAGACAACATGGTTGCCAATTCACCAGAAAGCATGAAGGCATTAGAGCCAGTAATATAGATGTCTGTATCCGGCTGAATGAAAAGACTATCAACAGCACGCTGGAAATCAAGACAATTTTGAATCTCATCTAAAAAAATATAAGTCATTTTCCCAGGAACTAATCTCTCTTTAACATAGGAATACAGAC
>JAFPCE010000032.1 GCA_017390245.1 Selenomonadaceae bacterium | reverse complement strand
CTGGCTCGATAATACCAGCATGGATAGGTCCTACTGGTACTTCAAAGACCCCCCGTCCCTTGGCAGTTCTTACCTTGAATTTCTTATTGCCATAGACCTTAGCAGCTGCAGGTACAGCTTTTCGCAGTGGATAAAAATCCTCTGGGAAGTTTTCATGCAGAACCAGTGGACGCAAATCAGGATGTCCCACTGGATTGAGTCCAAACATATCCCTGATTTCCCTTTCATACCAGGCTGCTGCCGGAATGATATGGGTAATGCTGTCGTAGTCTAAAGAGCCATGAGGATCAAAGACAACCTTGATAACCTCCATGTCCTTTTTCTCAGGGATTTCAAAATAGCAATATATAACATAACCAACGCCGCTTTCCGTTTCATCACGGCCAAACATGGCAGTTAAAGGATGGGCGCCATTAGCATAAATATGCTCTGCAGTTTCCTGCAAAGCCTCAGGAGTTATAAGATTCTGCATTAGCTGATACCTCCTAATACAATCTGAGAGGCTGTTGTTAAGAGCTTGCTGATAACAGGGATTTCATTAACACCAGCACTAAGCACACCGCTGAAAACCAGCAGCGCCAATAATACTACAGAGTCCACAATGCCAAAGAGCTCACCGGAGCACTTGCGGCACTCGTGGCCTCCCAGCATGCGCATTACATGGTACAAAATACCAATGAGCATGCCAGCTAACAGACCCAGCATCAGAATGCCCAAATAAGGATGATCTGCAGTAAAGAAACCATAAATGGTATAGAATTTGCTGAAGAATACGCCAAATGGCGGCATACCTAAAATGCCCACAATGCCCAGTATCCAGAACAGTGCAGTCTTTGGTACCTGCAGCATCATGCCGTGAATGCGCATCATATTCTTAGTGCCAAACTCCTCCATAATAGTGCCGGCAGTATAGAACAGAGAATATTTTACCAGAGCATGGTTAAACATGTGCAAAAGCATTGCCTGGGCAGCCACTGGCACAAAGAGGCCAAGGCCAGCTACCATGAGGCCGAAATTCTCCATGGAGGAATAGGCCAGCATGCGCTTCACATCACGCTGTACCAGCACAAATGGCACTGCAGCCGCTACAGTAAAGAGACCGAAGAACAGACACAGGCCGCTGATAAAATCCACACCGATGGCAGGCATCAGAATGATAATATTTCTGATTAATACATAGATAGCACAGATACAAAGAGAACCAGACAAAAGACCGCTGGTTAAGGCAGGTGCTTCCGAATGGGCATCTGGCAGCCAGGCATGCATAGGTGCCAGGCCGATTTTCGTACCATAGCCTACAAAGAGGAAGCAGAAAGCAAATTTTGCCATAGCTGGATCTATATTTTCCACATGCTGGGAAAGATACAGCCAGTTTAACGGGCTTTCAGTGCCTACAGAGGTCAGCTGGATATAGTACACCAGAATAGTACCTAAAAGAGCTAAACAGATACCAACGGTACAAACCATAACGTACTTCCAGGTGGCTTCCAGAGATGTTCTGGTAAACTTAAAGGCTACCAGTAAAGCGGAAACCAGAGTAGTAGCCTCAATGGCAACCCACATGAGGCCCAGGTTGTTTACAGTTACCACCACAAACATAATCCACACAAACATGTGGGACAAAGCGTAGAAACGTCCCTCCAGGCGCTGAAAACGGCGCAGATAGCCGTAACGCTGGTTGGTATCCCTGTCTAAATAAGCCTTACTGGTCCAGGCAAAGGCAAAATACAAGGTGCCAACTATTAAAAGCATCCAGACACTTAAGGCATCCAGATAAAGATAAGCATCGCCATAAGGCTGCTCCGGGTTAAAGGTTACTACCAGAAGGCCGATAGCAGCTGCCACACAGGTGGCAGTAATGCGGTTCAGCCAGTGCAGCAGATCCTTTGGCAGAAGATTTGTTGCCGAAATCACACTGAAGATAACGGGCAGCAAAAGCACAAAATAAATCAATTCATTTATTGCAAAGTCCATTTCTTTACCCCTTCAGCTTCTTCATTACACTAGTATCAGTAGTCATAAAGGAAAGCCTCATTCTGGAGGTGAGAATAACCAGCACCACTACTGCAATTAACACGTCAAGGAAAACACCCAGCTCCACCACCAGAGGCAGGCCGTCAGTCATTAAGAGGCCCAGGAGATAAATACCGTTTTCCAAAGTAATCAGGCCAGCCATCTGGATAATAGCGCGCTTTCTCAGCACCATCAGGGAAAGGCCTGTCATAATCATCAAAATAGAAGCTGCCACAATGTCCCTGCCGGCAAAACCAGGCAAAAGACGCTCCACAATAGCGTATCCCATTACCAGGAACAGTGCTGCTGCCATGGTGGAATAGTTAACATTGCTTTCGGAGAGAATCTCCCGCTCGTTCTTCAGCTTCCCTACCAGGCGGAGAATAGCTCCAGGAATAAAGATAACCTTTACCACCAGAGTCAAAAGTCCAGGCATAATGGCATGGAGACCTGTGCTGGTAGAAAAGCCCAGGGCAAAGCAGGCCACCGCTATAATCAAGGACTGGCTGGCAAGGCATATAACAGCTCGTTTTAAATCGGTAACTCTGGTCTGTAAGAAAACCACCAGCACCAAAAATACTACTAAATATTCCATGCTGCCCTCCTTATTCTGCAATAATTGCTAAAAGCAAAAGTACTACGGCCGCGCCCATATAGACCCGCACCTTAAATAAACGCATCTTGTTGTTTAAAATTTCCACAACACCAATCAGCACTGCCCCAAAGAGAATCTTTAAAGCAAGTGGCACAGCAAGTGGCAGATACAAAGCACCAAACAAGGTCAGGAAAACCATAACCTTCAGCATGCTGCCTAAGTGAATAAGTGTCAGAAGCGGACCAGAGTACTCCAGAGTCATGCACTCGTGAATCATAGTCAGCTCCAAGTGGGTATCTGGGTTATCTACAGGCAGGCGGCTGTTTTCTGCCAGAATCACCAGGAAAAAGGCAACGCAGGCCAGAGCTGCAGACACAGTAAAGTAAGCACCATCGTAGTCAATCACCATGCTAGAAAGAGTGGTTGTATGATAGCGCATGCTGTTAATGAGGATAGCCAGCATCACTGCAGGCTCAACCAGTACGGAAATGTAAATCTCACGGGAGCCGCCCATGCCGCCAAAGGCAGTGGCTGCATCCATGGAGGACAGAGTCATAAAGAAACGTCCCAGCGCCAGAATATACACGAAAACAAAAGCATCACCAATGCTGACCTGGCCAGATAAAAAACCTGGCACCATGGCAGCTGCCACAAAGCAGGTAATAAAGTAAACAATAGGTGCTGCCACAAAAACAGTAGTGGTATATGGTGTCAGTATAGTAGGTTTGCGCCACCACTTATAGAGATCAAAGTACTCCTGGAAAATACTGGCACCCTTTCTTTTCTGCAAAAAGGCTTTTACCTTGTTAATAATGCCAGCCAGAAGCGGTGCAAACAGTAAGAGAATCAGGCCCTGTATTATATTGAGACCTAGTCCTTCAAAAAAGAATCTCATAATAATACCCCCCAAATCAATACTACAATCATTGCCACCATGGTATAACCGATGTACAGGCTCACACTGCCCTGCTGTACTCTGCGGAAGGCAGAGGAAGAGTTAATCATCCAGGTTACTACTGGCTTGTACAATTTATCATTAAACAAATCTGGAATTTCCAGATGAACCTCCATTTTACGGCCAAAGTAGGAGTGCTCCTTCCGGAGATACTCAGTACGGCGCTTTGGATTTAAAATAGCAGTAAAGGCACGGCGCAGAGGCTTGCTGAAGCCAGTGGCAGTGTACTGCTGTCTGCTGGTTGGCTCAGTACCACAGTTCCAGGTTACATCACGCTGGACAAAGCGTCCCTTGCGGGAAAGAGATACTGTCAGGAACAGGCCTGTAACAGCCACCAGACCTAAGATAATAGCTGGGCTATAGATAGCATACTGGCCACTGCCACCCCAGATAATGCCAAATGGACTGCCCATTGGAGGCACTGCCGGACCAGCAATAACTCTCTGCATGATATTTACTACAGGATCTGGACAGATACCCATAAATACCACCAGACCAGCTGCAATGCCCATGCCCATCAGCATGAAGGCTGGCTGCTCATGAGCCTTGTCCACAATGCTGGTACGGGCTCTGCCTAAGAAGGCTACGCCATAAAGGCGCACGAAACAGCCCAGGGCAGTAGCACCAGTCATGCCCAGTAAAATAAAAGCAAAGATAACCAGAAGCCTCAGCTCTGGTGTGCCTGCCTGCTGGGCAAAGGTAATAAAGCTCTGCAGCACCATCCACTCACCTACCAGACCGCTGGTAAATGGCAGAGAGGACAGGGCCATAGCACCGATTAAAGTAAAGATGGCAGTATATGGCATTTTCTTGGCCAGACCGCCCATTTTTTCAATATTCTTGCTGCCAGTAGCATGCATAACTGCACCAGCGCTCATAAACATAAGGCCCTTCATGAGGCTGTGGCTGAAAGCGTGTACCAGTGCTGCAGTAAAGGCCACAATAGCCAGTGGCAAAAGCTGCAGGGACATCAGCACCATGCCGCAGCCAAAGGCTGCAAAGATAATGCCCATATTCTCGACAGAGGAATAGGCTAAAATACGCTTCATATCAGATTCCATGGTGGCATACAGCACGCCCAGGAACGCAGAAATCAATCCCACCAGCATAACCACCAGTCCATACCAGAAGGTATCCATGCCGATGAACTGGAAGGCAAAACGGCCAAAGCCATAGAGAGCTACCTTCAGCATAACACCACTCATCAGGGCAGACACATGGCTTGGTGCTGCAGGATGGGCATTAGGAAGCCAGATATGCAGTGGCATAAGACCAGACTTTAAGGCAAAACCAGCAAAAGCAAAGACGAAGGCAATATTTTTCATCATGCCTGTTAAGTCGTTGTGGCTCATATCAGCAAAACCAAAGCTGGCAGAATGGCTGCCCACCAGATAAAAAGCCACCAGAATAGCGGCTGTACCAATATGGGTCATAACCATGTACTGATATGCAGCACTGACAGTGTCCTTTTTGCCAGATTCGTGGTTTACCAGCAAAAATGATACCAGGGCCATGATTTCCCAGGACAAAATAAAGGTAAAGGCATCACCAGAAATCAATACTGCCACAATCGACAGGATAAAGAGATTCCACAGTCCGCTAAGGGCACGGATACGCTCCCCCAGATAGCCCTTGCCATAGTCCAGGGCATAAATGCTGATAAACACACCAGCAATGCCTGCCAACAGCAGAAAGGCTGCACTCCAGGTATCCCCCAGCAGGTAATAATCCCCCCAGTGCCATTCAATGAGCCAGGCACTAACAGGATTAGTTAAATAGCTAAGGGCAGACCATGCCACCATACCGCTGGCCACAATAGCACAGAGCATGCCCGCATAATGAGCAGCCAGCTCCAGGCGCTTTGGCCACAAAATAGTCAGTGTTCCCACTAAATAAATTCCTAGGGAACTTAACAACAACTCCATCTTTTCAACTCCAATTTTCCATTTATATAAATTTAAAAATATACTTAATTACTTAATTTCAGACAAACTCAGCCCTTCTGCTTCAAGAGCTTTTCCCTTTCTTCCTCTGGTACCAGGCTGCCGCCAGTTGCCCAGATAATATGGGTAGAATTGGCCATGTATTTGCCCAGCTTGTTATCGTACTTGTACTCGTCCATGACAGCGGACTTACCCATGCAGACAGCACCATAAATAGCAGCGCAGGCGCTAGGCTCAATAAAGATATCCTCAGTTTCCTTCAGGATGCGCAGATAGTTAAAGAGGCGCTTGTCCTTCACAGTACAGATACCGCTGATAAATGGCAGGATAAATTCTCCCACAAATCCAGATGGACGGCCCACAGCCAGTCCGTCAGCATGGGTCTGGCCAGAAAGGCCAATATCCTGCACGGAAATATTGTTAAAGAGGCCGGTTACCATGCCCAGCAGCATGCTAGGTGCCTGGGTTGGCTCTACAAAAAAGCAATGAACGTGTTCACCGAAAATCTGCTTTAAACCAAAGGTAATGCCACCTGGGGCACCGCCTACACCGCACGGAATGAAAACAAAGAGAGGATGATCCTTGTCTACAGCAATCTTCTTATGTATCAGCTGGGTTTTCAGCATCTTCGCTGCCACAGCATAGCCTAAAAACAGCTCCTGGGAATTTTCATCATCCACAAAATAGCTGTCTGGATCCTTGTCAGATTCCTCCCTGCCTTTGGCTACTGCCTCACTGTAATCGCCGCTGTATTCCACAACCTCTACGCCCTTGCTTCTCAGCAGTTCCTTTTTCCATTCCTTAGCATCGGCAGACATGTGAACTATGGCCTGATACCCCAGGGCTGCACTGATAGTACCAATGGAAATCCCCAGGTTGCCCGTAGAGCCTACCTGAATCTTTTTAGTGGCAAAGAACTTTCTGGCCTCAGGACTGGCTAATTTGCAATAATCGTCTTCATAGCTGTCTAAAATGCCGTTCTCCACAGCTAAAATCTCAGTATGCTTTAATATCTCATAAATACCACCGCGGGCCTTCACAGAACCAGCAACAGGCAGCTCACTGTCCATCTTCATCATGAGACGGCCGGTAATATCCCCCCGGATGTGAATGGAATTTAAAGCTTCCTTCAGCTTTGGCACATCAATAAGCTCAGAATCTATCATGCCTGCATTAGCCTTCGTCTCAGGGAAAAGCAGCTGCAGCAAAGGAGCAAAACGGCGCATTCTGGCATAAGCAGAATCCACATCTGACAAATTCAGGGATGAACGCAGCACTGCATCATCGTTGTTCATCTTCATGGGATTGGCCCACTCTACCTCAATGGCGTTACGAATATCTGTCAATAAAATTTCCCTGCGTTCCAGGGAGGAAAGGCTATCTATTTCCATGTTAAACATCCTTTCTTTAACTATAAAATTCTATAAAACCACAAACTTTACGCAAGTATACATTATTAATCATATAACTAACGTATATATCTATGCAAGAGAATTTTTGACAAAAGAAAAACGCAGGACAAAGTCCCGCGCTTAAAGAAGCTTATTAATTATACACTTAAAGGCCTGTTTCTTCAAGAAAAATACAATTATTTACAATCTTATTTAGAAAAATTATCTAATACGTGTGGTGGTAAAATTTTCCGGAAGCTTCTCTTATAATAGCCGCTGGCCACACCATATTCAGTAATGATGCCAGTTATGAGCTTATGATCCGTTACATCAAAGGCAGGATTGTACACCTTCACTCCAGCTGGCGCCATAGGCTCCTTGTACCACATAGCAGTAACTTCCTCTGGGGCACGCTGCTCAATGACGATATCAGCACCTGTAGGCGTATCCAAATCAATGGTAGAGCTTGGAGCACACACATAAAACGGAATTTTATAATGCTTCGCCAGAATTGCCACAGCAGAAGTACCGATTTTGTTAGCAACATCACCGTTAGCGGCCACTCTGTCACAGCCCACTAAAACTGCCTGAATCTTCCCCTGCTGCATCAGAGAAGCTGCCATATTGTCACAAAGGAGAGTTACATCCATGCCTGCAGAATAGAGCTCAAAGGCCGTGAGCCTTGCCCCCTGCAGAAGAGGTCTGGTTTCATCAGCGTAAATCTTAAAATTATAGCCCTGCTGCTGGCCTAAATACATAGGAGCTGTAGCTGTGCCGTATTTAGCAGTAGCCAGCTGGCCGGCATTGCAGTGAGTTAAGATGCCCCAGCCAGGCTGCAGCAGCTTTAAGCCATTTTCACCAATACGCTGGCAGGTTCTGATATCATCAGCCTTCACTGCCCCAGCTTCATACCTTAAGACACGCTTAATATCCTCCACAGAGCTGTTAGGCAGCTGGTAAACCAGCCGGGCCATGTGGTCAAGAGCCCAGAAAAGATTTACCGCCGTAGGACGGGCACTAGCCAGATAATCCTTGGCCTTGTTAAACTGCGCCACAAACTCCTCATAGTTGTCAGTCTGAATCTCCTTGGCTGCCAGATAAATACCAATAGCCGCCGCATCACCAATAGCAGGAGCACCCCGCACCTGCAGCTTCCGGATAGCAGTCCAGATTTCCTTCTGCGTCTTCAGCTTCAGCAGCTTAATCTCCCCCGGCAGCAGCGTCTGATCAATAATCACCAGCGCACTATTCTCATCATCCAGCGCCACCGTCTCATAATCCAAAATCCCCATCTTCTTTTCCATCCGCTCACCCCTTATATTATTTTAAGAATTTATACACCACGTATCCCATGAGCGCCGCGATTACTCCAATCACTGCCAATGGCAGCGCCACCACCAGCAGTATTGCCGCCACGGCTGCCAGCACCAGGCCACCCATCAGCTTATACTTCCACAGCTGCCACTTAGTGATACCACTATTGCCATTGCCAAAGTCAAAGGTGAAAATCTTCGCACTGCCATTATCGCCGCCATAGCCCCTGAAATGCTTCCGGAAATCCTCCTCAGCACTTCCCTGACTGCTGTTATCCTCATACACCCGCTGGAAATCCTGAGGCCTTTCCCCAGTACTCCCTTCATCTACAAACTCCACATCCTCGATAGTAGTCTCCGCATAATCCGCATCCTCCCAGCGCTCCATTACTCGCACAGATCTGGTCTGCCGGCAATAATCACAAGTACCATCAAGATTTAATTCATGGCCGCAAACTTCACATTCCATGGTATCACCTGCCTGTCTTTTCTACATTAAATTTATTATAAAAACTATCTTTATATTTCTATAACCAGAACCTGCCACATGGCAATGTCTCAGCGAGCCTCTCATCTGCCGTTACAGGCCATGGCATACTGCCTTCCGGCACCGCCCAGCTGTTAAAGTTTCAGCTCCTCTGCCACTGACTGGGCTGGCCTTACATTGAGAATCGTCTCCCTGTCCCCTAAAGCCAGCATGTGCTCTTTTACGTTTTTTCCTGCTATCACCATATCCCCGGCAACTTCTGCCAGAGGCACCAGCACAAAGCTGCGCTGCAGCATATAAGGATGTGGCAGCTTTAATGCTTCCTCATCCATGGTAACGCCAGGTATATACAGCATATCCACATCAATGGTTCTGGCCCCCCAGTGCTCATGGCGCTGCCGGCCCAGCTGCTTTTCTATGCTCTGGCAAATTTGCAGAAGCTCTAATGGTGCCAGCTCTGTTTTCACAGCTGCTGCAGCATTAATAAAGGCTGGCTGATCCAGCTTGCCCCAGGGAGGAGTTTCATACAAGGATGATACAGCAGTTAGCTGAATTTTCTCTGAAGCCTGCAAAAGTCTCATGGCTTCTATGATACTGACTTCCCTTTGCCCAAGATTTGCCCCCAGGCTTAAATAACACGTATATGACATATTTTATCCTGTTAAACTAAATTAACTACAAATTAATATTTATACATAAAGCTTTACTGCAAAACACATTTACTATAAAAACTTTATTCTCCGCAGCAAACTCCCAAAAGTACTGCTGTTATCTGCTGCGCTCTATAGTTACAGACACATCCTGGAAAATCCCGGGAATAGGCGCTTCCGGCTTATGAACAGTTACCTTGACATTTGCCAAAATACTGTAGGCTGCAAATAAAGCTTCTGTAATCTTCTCCGCCACAGCCTCAATGGTTTTATAAGGCCTGCCCTCAATGATTGCCTGTACTTTGCCATAGACCTCAGCATAATTAATGGAAAGCTCCAGCTTATCGCCCCTGCCAGCCTCTTGCAGACTCAGCTCCATCACCACATCCACAATAAACCGCTGGCCTATTTTATTTTCCTCTGTAAGTGCCCCATGATAGCCGAAAAATGTCATACCAGTTAAGGTAATATTATCCATGTTAAACCTCCTTGCAGCTTGGCATAGCCAGAATAGCGTCAGTTATCTGGCACATGCGGCGAATAGGCAGCACATCGTGGACACGCATGATTTCACAGCCCTTGGTAATACCCAGAACGCAGGTAGCTCCTGTAGGCTCCATGCGCTCCTCCACCGGCAGATCCAGTGTAAGGCCAATAAAACTCTTGCGGCTGGTTCCCAGCAAAATCGGATAATTTTTGCCGTTATAGCGTTTTAACTGCTGCAGGCGGTTCATAACCTCCAAGTTGCCTTCAACAGTTTTGCCAAAACCAATGCCAGGATCTAAAATCAGCTTGTCCAGGTCAAGGCCAGCTTCCATGGTAATATCTATAGTCCTCTGGAAAAAGCTGCGCATGCTGTCTATAATATCCCCCGGGTATTCCTTGCTGTTCTGGTTGTGCATGGCTACTACAGGAATATCGTATTTAGCTGCCACTCTGGCCATAGCTCCTGGCTCTTCCTCAGCGTACTGCAGGCCCCAGATATCGTTTAAGATATGGACCCCCATAGAAGCTGCCATATCAGCAGTTTCAGATTTAAAGGTATCAATGGAAATTGGTACAGGACAGGCAGGAACCAGAGCCTCTAAAAATGGACGCAGTCTGGTCATTTCATCCTTAGCAGACATGGTTTTAAAGCCAGGACGGCTGGATTCTGCACCAATGTCGATGATGTCTGCACCTTCAGCCACCAGCTGCAGCATGTGCTCTATGGCCTTATCTATGGTATTGTATTTACCCCCATCAGAAAAGGAATCTGGTGTAACGTTTAAAATGCCCATTATCAGGGTTTTCTCACCTAAAACCAGCTTTTTGCCGTCTGACCAGTGATACTCTCTTTTCTCTGGATAAATAACCTTGGAATTTTTCTGCATTACGTCTTACCTCGATTTACTATTATATAAATAAGCAGGAATCTGCCCGCTTTAACTGGACAAATTATACTGCTGTATACCACATCTTCTATCTGCCAATATTCCATCTGACAGCAGGATGTTTTCAGGGCTGCTGCCTCCCTAAGAGATGCCAGCCCTGGGCATAGTCTGCCCCGTCCTTTTCCATAGAGCCGCGGCAAGCTGTAGTGATGGTACTGGTGCCATGAGCCATATCTCCCCGCATGGTCATGCACAGCTGCTGGGCCTCTATGACTACCAGCACACCTTCTGCCTTAAGCCCTGTTGCTATAGCCTCTGCCAGCTGTTCTGTAAGACGCTCTTGCAGCTGGGGACGATGGGACAGGATTTCCACAGCCTTGCTGAACTTGCTAAAGCCAGCCACCATGCCATTATGAGGCTTGTACACCACAGAGATTTTCCCGAAGAATGGCACTAAATGATGCTCACACATGGAATAAAAGGGAATATCCCGCACAGCCACCAGGCCGTCGCCTTCCCCCTGGAACAACTCTCCCCATACATCGGCAGTATCCTTGCCACAGCCATTAAAGAGATAGCCGTACATATTGGCCACCCGCTCCGGAGTTTTCTCCATGCCAAGCGCCTTAATATCTATATCAATGGCCTCTAAAAAAGCCTCCATAGCCTTTATAGCCTTTTGATTCATCAGTCTCCCACTTCCCTTTGAATATCTTTTAATAT
>JAFPCE010000031.1 GCA_017390245.1 Selenomonadaceae bacterium | reverse complement strand
GCCCCATACCAGGTTGACGCCTACGCAGAATATCATAACAGATCCCGTAAGGGAAATGTAGGACAGGGCCAGGGGCGTCATAACAGGGGCTAAAAAGCTGGCCAGTATAGTGATGCTGCCCTGGAGTATGCCAACAGGAATAGCAGAGAAGGTGCAGCCCTTGCCCATGGTGGAGGCCATGACAAAGATGATGATAAAGTCAAGCACAGCCTTGATGCACAGGGTGGTATAGTCTCCCAGCATGCCGTCCTGAATAGCACCTACAATGGCCATGGCACCGATACATACCGTGAGAGAAGCAGTTACAAAGGCATCCACAAAACCGCCATCGCCTTCGCTTTTGCTCTTAACCTTCAGCCAGCTGCCCAAACGCTCCAGCTTGTCCTCAATATCAATGATTTCACCAATCAGCGTACCAACAATAAAGCAGCATACCATCATCATGCTGCCGTTGCTGGCAAGATGTCCCTCGCTAATCTTCAGCATCTGCTCCATAGCGCCTGCAATGCCTATAAAAATAACACAAATAGAAGTGGCCTTTAAGAGACCATCCTGCAGCTTTTCCTTTAACAAATCACCAAAAAATGTACCTAAAACTCCAGCCACTAGAATAGCTGAAACATTGGCTACTGTACCAAGTCCTGCCATAGAAATACCTCGTTTACATATTTTAACGAAAATAATAACATATATTAGGAAAAATGTAAACTTTGCAGAAAAGAAATTAATGGCTATTTTATATTGATTTAAAAGGTGTTATAATACTTTTTGTGTGCCAAGTACTATGTATTTAATATGTATTTTGCATACAAAAATTGCAAGTTAAAAATTTAACTAAAATTGATATAAATATATTGGAGGACTATCGGTGTACTGTTCTGAAGAATACAAGGATATTGAAGAAAAGATATTAAAAGGCGAGAGGCTGAGCCGGGAGGATGGCCTTAGACTCTTTGCCTGCAACGACATTGCCTGGCTGGGCAACATGGCAGATATGGTCCGCAAAAGAAAATGCGGTGACTACGTATACTACAATGTTAACTGCCACGTTAATCTGACCAACATCTGCACCTCCCGCTGCAAATTCTGTGCTTTTGGCCGTGATGCAGAGGATAAGGGGGCTTATGCCATGAGCGTGCAGCAGGCCTTAGATGTGGTGGCAGATGCCATGCATGATCCTCATTTAGCTGGCCTGCATGTGGTTAGCGGACTGCATCCAGATTGGAGCTTTGATGACTATTTAGAGCGTCTCCAGGCACTGCATGATACATATCCAAGCCTGTATTTAAAGGGCTTTACCGGCGTAGAGATAACCCATTTTGCTGATATTTCCGGCCTCAGTATCCGCCAGGTATTAGAAAAGCTGCAGCAGGCAGGTCTCCAGGCTATTGCCGGCGGTGGTGCAGAGATTTTAACTGACAGAGTCAGAAATGAGCTGTGCCCTAACAAGGCCAGTGCAGACCAGTGGTTAGAGGTAGCCAGGGTAGCCCACAGCATGGGCATCAAGACCAATGCCAGCATGCTCTACGGCCATATTGAAACCATGGAGGAGCGGGTGGAGCATCTCCTGAAGCTTCGTGACCTGCAGGACAAGACTGGCGGTTTCCAGACCTTTATCTGCTTCCCATTCCTGCCAAAGAACACTGAGCTGGGGAAGACCGTTAAGCAGACCACCATGTGGGATGATTTGAAGACCATGGCCATTTCCCGTCTTATGCTGGACAATTTCACCAACATCAAGGCCTACTGGGTAATGCTGACTGTACCTGTAGCCCAGATAGCTTTAGGCTTTGGTGCTAACGATATTGACGGCACTATTCACAAGGAAACCATTCTTCATGATGCCGGCGCTACCAGTCCTACTGCCCTCAGTGAGGATAATATTATCAAAATCGTCCGGGATGCAGGCCGCATACCAGTAGCCTGTGACTGCAATTTCAATATTATTGGAGAAATCAAGTAAGGAGAAGCCATGGAAAACCAGATAGCTGTTGCAAGAGCAAAGGCACAGCAGGGAGAACGCCTGACCCTGCAGGATGCCCTGGCGCTTTATGAAGATAATGATTTGCTGTTTCTGGCAGAATGTGCCAGGAAGCTGAAGGAAAGAAAAAGCGGCAAAAATGTTTTTTACAATGTTAACCGCCACATTAACCTGACCAATATCTGCACCTCCAACTGTCCTTTGTGTGCCTTCCAGTGCCAGCAGGGGGACAAGAGGGGCTTTGTGCTGGAAACAGAAGATATTGCTAAGATTTTAGAGGATGCTAAAACCGTTAAGAATTTAGGGGAAATCCACATAGTCAGTGCCCTGCATCCAGATAAGGATTTTAATTACTATTTAAATATAGTAAAGCAAGTGAAGGCTGCTATGCCTGAGGCAGATATTAAGGCCTTTACACCAGTAGAAATCGTCCATTTCAGCCAGATGACTGGCAAATCCGTGGAGGAAGTGCTGACCATATTAAAGGCGGCTGGTCTGTCCTCTTTGCCTGGAGGCGGCGCAGAAATTCTCTCTGACAGAGTCAGGGAGATTATCTGTCCGAAAAAGGCCACTACTGCACAGTGGATTCATACCATCAAGACTGCCCACAAATTAGGCATCCGTACTAATGCAACCATGATGTACGGCCATATTGAAACCATTGAGGAACGGCTGCAGCACCTTATTACCCTGCGGGATATTCAGGACGAAACCCATGGCTTCCAGGCCTTCGTTTCCTTCCCGTTCCACCCAGACAACACTAAATTAGGTGAAGAGTACCATCTGAAGCGTGTGGGCTCCTGGGAGGATATGAAGATGATGGCCCTGTCCCGTCTCATATTAGATAATATTGACCATATCAAGGCTTTCTGGATAATGCTGACCATGCCTGTGGCACAGCTGGCTTTAGGCTTTGGTGCAGATGACTTGGATGGCACTATTGGCGAGGAGAAAATCATCCATGCTGCCGGTGCAAAAACCAAGACCGGCATCACTGTCAGCACCCTGCAGAAGCTTATTACTGAAGCAGGCTATGTGCCAGTAGAGCGGGATACCTTCTATCATCCAGTGGCAGATCCTATTGCAGCTGTTAAAATGGATAATAAAGCAGAGGAGGCAGACAGATGAGATTAAGTGAAAAACAGGCCACAGAAATGCTTTTACATGGCGATCCTGTTGCTATGGGCCGGGAAGCTGATGCCATCTGCCGGAAACGCTTTGGTGACACTGTAACCTTTATTGTAGATAGAAATATTAACTATACCAATGTTTGTGTTAATGAGTGCAATTTCTGTGCTTTTTTCCGCCGTAAGGACCACAAGGATGCCTATCTCTTAACCTATGATGAGATTTTGCAGAAGGTGCAGGAAACTGTAGATGCTGGCGGTACCCAGCTGATGATTCAGGGCGGGCTTTACCCTGATTTAGGACTGGAATATTATGAAAAAATGCTTACCACCATTAAAAGCAAGTACGATATTACCATACATTCCTTCACTGCTACCGAAATCCAGCATTTTGCCAGACAGGCAGGCATATCCATATTGGACTGCTTAAAGCGCCTGCAGGCAGCAGGTCTGGATAGCTTGCCAGGAGGCGGTGCGGAAATCCTGGTGGACGATGTAAGAAAGCGTGTGAGCCCGAAGAAAATCATGACTGATGACTGGCTCCATGTGATGGAATGTGCCCACAGCATTGGCATGGAAAGCACAGCTACCATGGTTATAGGCTTAGGGGAAACCATGGCCCAGCGGGTGGAACACATGGAGAAAATCCGCCGTCTCCAGGATAAAACTGGTGGCTTCAGAGCCTTTATTACCTGGAGCTTCCAGCCAAACAACACCAAGCTGGGGGGCGAGAAGACCTCTGGCTGGGACTATATGCGTACCCTGGCTCTTAGCCGTCTCTACATGGATAATGTGGCTCATATCCAGGGCTCCTGGGTAACTCAGGGAGAGCGCATTGGCCAGCTGACCTTAGGCTTTGGTGCAGATGACCTGGGCAGCATTATGCTGGAGGAAAATGTAGTAAGGGCAGCAGGTACTGCCTATGATATGTCCATTAACAAGATGGTGGACCTTATTAGCGGTGCAGGGAAAAAGCCTGCCCAGCGTGATACAGAGTACAATATTATCAAGAGATTTTAAATATTTGCTCCCGCTTTGGGAGCAATTTTTCTAGATAAAGGAGAACATCATGGCAGATATAAATATTAAGCAAAATATACCAAAAGCTGATTACGGCGTGGTAGGTGGTTCTGGCACACTTTCCAGTGATTTTCCCGCTAAGGTAAAGGACGCTGACGTAAAGATTGTGGAAGATAATCTATATTTTGAAACTCCTTATGGCAGAGGTCCTGCCATGCGCCATTTCACCGTGGGAGATAAGCATGTGCTGACAGTGAAGATGCACGGCTGGCGCAGCGGTGTTACCAGGGCAGATGCCTCCCGTCAGGTATTTTGGATATTCCGTGAGGCTGGGGTGAAGCGCATTATCTCTGAGGGTGGCGTGGGCACTGTTAACAAGCTCTTAGATATCCGTGACTTTATGGTGCCTGATGACTATCTGGATTTGTCCATGCGCAAGGATGTTATGCTGGACGGACGGTATCTGCTGGTTATGCGGGATGCCCTTTGTCCTGAGTTAAGACAGCAGCTGATAGAGTCTGTGAAAAAGCGGTTTACTGGGCGGATTTTCACCAGAGGCACCTATGCCGTAACTGACGGCCGTCACTTTGAAAGCCCTGCTGAGGTGGCTATGCTTAACGGCCACGCAGATATTGTGGGACAGAGCATGTGCCCAGAGGTATACCTGGCCCGTGAGATAGGCGCCTGCTACGCTGGACTATACTTTACTGTAAACTATGGTGAAGGCATCAAGAAGTGGTCCCATGAGGATATGTCTAATATTTTTTATGATGATGCACCTATGATAGGTGAGATAATCATTGAGGCCATTAGAAATATTGATGCAGAAGATAAGCACTGCGAATGCCTGAGCCTCAGAAAAGAAACATTGCTGAAGGATGTATATAACGAGGTATCTTCCAAGGGATAAAGAATCCAAATAAAAGACAGGAACAAATTTTTATTGCGTATGTTCGACATTTGCCAGCACTTATGCTAGAATAAGGCTTAATAAAGGTTTTACTAGCAT
>JAFPCE010000030.1 GCA_017390245.1 Selenomonadaceae bacterium | reverse complement strand
TTCTACCTTCTGAGTGTTTTCCCCTGCTGGCTGGGCTGCAGTTTCTGTAGCTGCAGCTGGTGCTGCCGCTGGTGCTTCCTCAGCGTAGCCGTATACTGGCATAGCCAGTGCTGTTACTGTTAAGGCTGCTGCCAGGGCATTCTTGATGTATCTCTTTAATGTCATTGTATTTCCCCCAACTTTTAATTTGCTATTTGCTACGTTACTTATATGTATTTATAAGCTATATACATGAAATTCAGCTGAATTTCTGTTATTTTGCCATACTAGTCAATAATAAGCTCTTTGGACTCAAATTGCAAATAATCCAGCAGCATCTCCAAGGCCTTTTCTGAGGTCTGCCATTTGATGTCCTTCCTGCCAGCATTGCCTGTCTGGCTGGTGGTAAACTGATTGCGCTTTACCATAGTGCCTCTTGGTCCTGCCACAGCGATGTACACCAGCCCTACTGGCTTAGCAGCTGTACCGCCTCCTGGACCTGCTATGCCGGTGATGCCAACACCGATATTGGTTTTCAGCTTTTTTCTGACGCCTGCAGCCATTTCGGCAGCTGTCTCAGGGCTCACTGCGCCCTTTACCTCCAGGGTTCTTGGCAAAACTCCCACCTGGTTCATTTTCACCGCATTATCATAGGATACAATTGATCCCATTACGTAGGCAGAGCTGCCTGCTATGTCTGTGAGACGGCTGGTTAAAAGGCCGCCAGTACAGGACTCAGCACAGGCTATGGTGTATTCCTTAGATAAAAGGGCTTTGCCTGCCAGCTCCTCCTTGGGCATATTCATGATTTCTGCTGCATTATCTGCATTTTCATTTTCCATAATACTATCTCCTGTTAGCCTCACAATAGCATTTGCGTACAAGCCGCTGCCAGTCAGGCCAAGGCAAATTATTATTCATCCTGCCATAAGCCAGGTAAAGTTCAGGCTATCCTGTGGCAAGCCATTTCTGCTCAGCTTAATCCTCTGCCAGCTCTCCTACAAGGTCCTCTGTAAAGCCCTGGAGGATTCTTACCTTTACCAAATCTCCCACCTGGCTGGTGGTATCGCCCTCAATGTACACATTATCGTCTACATCGTCTGCCTGGCGGTAGCTTCTGCCGTATGGCATGCCATCCTCTGTGTGTCCCTCTACCAGCACCTCCAGAATCTCTCCCTCCAGTGCCTCGTTATTTTCCTGGGAAATCATGCTCTGCAGTGCCTTCAGGTCATGATAGCGGTTCTGTTTAACCTCTTCTGCTACCTGGTTTTCCATGCTATAGGCTGGCGTGTCCTCTTCCCTGGAATAGGCGAAGATGCCTGCATGGTCAAAGCGCTGCTGCTGCAAAAAGTCCTTCAGCTCCTGATACTGCTCCTCAGTCTCCCCTGGGAAGCCAACGATAAAGGTGGAGCGGATAACCACACCTGGGATGCGGTCTCTCAGCTTAGCTAAAAGCTCTGTTATCTTTTCCTTGGTATCTGGCCGGTGCATGCTGCGAAGAACTGCATTGCTGGCGTGCTGCAGCGGTATGTCTACGTATTTAACGACCTTTTCTTCCTGGGCAAATACATCAATAAGCTCATCAGTGAAGAAACGTGGATAGCAGTACAAGGTCCGCAGCCACTTAATCTCCTGGATTTTGCACAGCTCCTTCATCAATTTTGCCAGGCTTGGCTTGCCATAGATGTCATGGCCGTAGTTGGTGGTATCCTGGGCGATAAGCACTATTTCCTTAACACCCTTGGCTGTGAGGTTCTTTACCTCTGCTACAATATCCTCCAGCTGGCGGCTTCTGTACTGTCCCCGAATCAGCGGAATAGCACAGAAAGCACAGCGGTTGTTACAGCCCTCAGCGATTTTCACATAGGCTGTATAGTCTGGTGTAGTTGGTATCCGTGGTACAGCTGCATCATAAATGATGTCGTTTCTGTCAGCTATAACCACTCTGTTACCTGCCAGTGTCTCTCTGATAGCCTCCATGATGCGGTCCCAGCAGCCAGTGCCTACGATGCCGTCAGCCTCTGGCAGACTGTCTAACAGCTCCTGCTTGTAGCGCTGCCCCAGACAGCCGGCAATAATCAGAGATTTGCAATGGCCCTGTCCTAGCTTTTTGTACTCCGCCATAGAAAGAATAGTATCAATGGCCTCTTCCTTGGCAGACTGGATAAAAGCACAGGTATTGACAATTAATATATCTGCCTGAGCTGGATCATTGACAATCTCAATGCCATTGTCCTTGATGATACCCAGCATTACTTCTGTATCTACTAAATTCTTGTTGCAGCCAAGACTGATAAAACCTGCCTTCAAAATTGGTCCTCCTTGTATATTTTACACATAACACTCTGTATTATTAATTGCTCTTTTATTAGCAAATTGTCATTATATTGACGAATTATTATCACGATATTTAGCTGAATACCATGACATTAGCAAATTATCATGTATAACTTGAACTAATTGCCATGATATTTAGTTATCCCTAAGTCTCACATTTTTCACCCAGTTATCCAGCAGACTGCTTCTTTTCTCTGGTGTATAATCTACGCTTTGCTTGAAAACGGTGATATTTCTATCCATCAGGGTTTTGCCTGCCAGGGTTGCGGGATTGGCTGGCACAAAGTAAAAATTGTTGCTGCGCAGTACCAGCTGGGCCTCATCTGTCAGCAGCCAGTCCAGAAAGTCCTGAGCCAGCTTGCTCTGAGGTGCCTTCAGCAGGATGCCTGCACCTGTTAATGTATAGGCTGTGCCTTCCTGTGGCTGTACCAGCTTGATAGGATAGCCCTCAGCTACGTAGCGCAGTGCTTCGCTCTGCACCGCTATGGCTACGTCCACCTCATTCATGCCTGCCATGCGTACTGGCGTTGACAGGTACTTGGAATACTGGACTACATGGGGATGCATCCGCTGCATCAGATTCATAGCCCTGGTTTCTCCCATTTCTGCCACCAGGAAAAAGTAAATATTGGCAGCGTTATCTGCTGCTAAAAAGTCAGTGATGCCGATGCGGGCCTTGGTATTGCTGCCCAGATCCTGCCAGGACAGGGGCACATCGTTTAACTTCAGGTAATCCTTATTGACACAAAAAACCACTGGATCGTACCATACACCAATCCAGTAATCATCAATATTCTTGAAGTCCTTCCCCACTGTATCTGTATACTCTGAGGAATATGGCACCAGGTATCCCTTGCCTGCTGCTCTTTTCAGGAGCTTGCTGTCAGCCAGCACCATATCTGCATGGCCTGTTTCCTGGATTTTCTCCTCCAGCTCCTGCTCAGAAAGTGGCACAAAGTTCACTCTCACCCGGTATTCCTTTTCGTAGGCTGTAGCCAGATAAACAATGTTCTCTGTAGGCAGAGTGGTATATACCGTTATCTCACTTAAAAGCCTGCCACTGCTGTCTCTGTGGCTGTCCCGGCCGGATATATACAGCCCCATGGAAAATACTGCTACTATTAAAAAGAAGGATATAAGCAAAAGAACTGTATATCTTCTCATATTTTCCTCCATAATATAAATGTCCTGCAGGTTTTCCTGCAGGACATTGTAATCCAAGTCTTATTTGTTGCTCTTGCGCATCCATTCAGGAATGTCAATATTGTTAACAGTAAAGAAATCCGTCTTTGGTGTTCCCATATCGGTGTTGTTCTGCAAGGCATTGTTAAAGGTAGGTGTGCGCATGCCAGTGTTCTGGGCAAAGCCAGTGCTCTGCTGTACATTAGCGCCGAAGCCATTGCCTGCTGGCTGCTGGGCAGCCTGGTCATGGCCTTCAAAGTCAGTAGCGATAACAGTAACCTTTACCTTGTCACCTAAGGAATCATCAGTTGCTACACCCCAGATAACATTAGCATCCTTGTGGGCTGCTTCAGTGATGGCAGCACTTGCTTCATTGAGCTCTGCCATACCCAGACGGCCCTGAGCTGCAGTGAAGTTCATGATAACGCCCCGGGCACCCTGTACAGATACCTCCAGTAATGGAGACTCAACAGCAGCACGGACAGCTGCCAGTGGCGCACCGTCACCGGATGCTTCACCGATACCCATTAATGCTGGGCCGGCGTTGCTCATAATGGACTGTACATCAGCAAAGTCCAGGTTAACGAAGCCTGGTACATTAATGAGGTCAGAAATGCTCTGCACGCCCTGGCGCAGTACATCATCTGCAATCTTAAAGGCATCCTCAAAGGAGGTATTGCGCTCGATTATCTGTAAAAGCTTCTCGTTTGGAATAGTGATAATGGTATCAACTCTCTGGCTCAGGTTAGCTATGCCCTGCTCAGCTCTCTTCTGGCGCATACGGCCCTCAAAGGTAAATGGGCGGGTTACTACACCAACAGTGAGAGCATTCATCTCTCTGGCACACTCTGCTACGATAGGAGCTGCACCTGTACCAGTACCGCCACCCATGCCAGCTGCGATAAATACCATATCTGCATCCTTCAGAGCTTCCTTAATCTCGTCTCTGTTTTCCTCAGCAGCCTTTTCGCCTACCTCTGGACGGGCACCTGCACCCAGGCCTCTGGTTGCCTTACTGCCAATCTGAATACGGGTAGTTGCTAAGGAGTTCACTAACGCCTGGGCATCAGTGTTGATAGCGATAAATTCTACGCCCTTGACACCAGCTGAAACCATGCAGTTGATAGCGTTATTGCCGCCACCGCCTACGCCTACAACCTTAATTTTAGCATCTAAATCATTATCTAAGCCTGCAAATTCTATTCCCACACGAAAAACCTCCATGCCTGTTTATTTTCACATATTTTAATATTTTACTTTGTTGATTTTGTAAAAATACACCTATACAATTGTCAATTATAACATTAAACATTAAATTTTTCCATAGGCAATTAGTGCTTTTTCAGAAGATGCTGGCGGATGCGTCCCAGATTGTTAAATATACGCAGGCCCAGTGCCAGCAGGGCAACATAATAAAGGTCGATGCCCATGTGGTCGCCGATATATACCAGAAATGCTGCTAAAAGTGCGTTGGAGAAAAAACCTGAGATAAATATCTTGTCATCAAAGTTGCCATCTCCTGCCGCTCTGAGGCCGCCGAAAACTGAATCCAGCGATGCCATAAGTGCTATGGAAAACAGCTTGGAGTAAGCTACTGGTATGCTCCAGGGAAAGAGGAAACCCAGGATGATGCCCAGGATAAGTCCGATTATTGCTAAAATCATTTTGTTTCCTCCTGCTTATCTGATGCTGCGGCATATTTAAATTTGGTGCCAATTTTGCTGGCTGGTATCCACAGGGATTCCTTTGCCTCCATGCGCAGGCTGATGCCC
>JAFPCE010000288.1 GCA_017390245.1 Selenomonadaceae bacterium | reverse complement strand
ATTGATGTAGTGTGAAAATTGGTATATTTTATGATATAATATGCTAGTTAATATAAAATTGGCGTATAATTGGCCAGATTTTGTAGCTAACATGAGTAATTTCAAGCAATATCATGGTAAGGAGAGAAGCTAATGGCAGAAATTTTGAACAATGCTTCTAATTTTATTCAAGCTGAAATAAATGAAGACTTAAAGAACGGCAAGTATGGTGAAGGTATCCATACCCGTTTCCCTCCAGAGCCAAATGGCTATTTGCATGTGGGCCATGCTAAGTCTATATGCCTGAACTTTGGCCTGGCACAGCAGTATGGCGGCAAGTGCAATTTGCGCTTTGATGATACCAATCCTACCAAAGAGGATGTGGAGTATGTTGACTCCATTCAGGCAGATGTTAAATGGCTGGGCTTTACCTGGGAAGACCGCATGTTTTACGCTTCTGATTACTTTGAGAAGCTCTATGAATATGCGGTGCAGCTCATTAAGGCTGGCAAGGCCTATGTAGATGACCTGACTGCTGAGGAGATGCGCCAGTACAGAGGTACATTAACTGAGCCTGGCAAGGAAAGTCCATACAGAAACCGCAGTGTTGAGGAAAATTTAGACCTTTTCACCCGCATGAAAAATGGTGAGTTTTCTGATGGTGAGCATATCCTTCGTGCCAAGATTGACATGAGTTCTCCTAATATCACCATGCGTGATCCAGCGATTTACCGTATTGCACATGCCACACATCATCGTACTGGAGACCAGTGGTGCATTTATCCAATGTATGACTTTGCTCATCCATTATCTGATGCCATTGAGGGCATTACCCATTCCATCTGTACACTGGAATTCGAGGAGCATCGTCCTCTGTATGACTGGCTTTTAGAGAACCTTGGCTTTGACGTAAATACCCGTCCGCGCCAGATTGAGTTTGCCCGTCTGAACCTCACCAATACTGTAACCAGCAAGAGAAAGCTGCGCCAGCTGGTAGAGGAAGGCTATGTCAGCGGCTGGGATGATCCACGGATGCCTACTATTTCCGGTCTGCGCCGACGTGGCTATACTCCTGCAGCTCTCCGCAAGTTCTGCAGCGAGGTGGGTGTTGCCAAGGCTAACAGCCTGGTAGATGTAGCTATGCTGGAGCATTGCATCAGAGATGATTTAAATAACAACGCAAATCGCGTAATGGCAGTTTTACGTCCATTAAAGGTAGTGCTGACAAATTACCCTGAGGATCAGAAGGAATACATGGTGGCTGAAAATCATCCATTTAAGGGCGGCCATCGCTTCGTGCCATTTACAAGAGAGCTGTATATAGAGCAGGATGATTTCATGGAGGAGGCACCAAAGAAGTTCTTCCGCCTGAAGCCAGGTGGTGAGGTTCGCCTCAAGCATGGTTATATCATCAAGTGTGAGGAAGTTATTAAGGACGAAACTGGCAAGGTTGTGGAACTGCATTGTACCTATGATCCAGATTCCAAGACTGGCGGTGCAACAGCTAACCGCAAGGTTAAGGGTACCATTCACTGGGTATCTGCAGCTGATGCTATCAAGGCAGAGGTACGTCTCTATGATTTCCTGATTGAAACTGATGAAAATGGTGATGTACCAGCGGATTTCTTAGCTGCTGTTAATAAGAATTCCTTAGAGGTACTGCCAGAGGCATTAATTGAGCCAAGTGTGAAATTAACTGCTGAAGGCACACATTTCCAGTTCCTGCGCCAGGGCTACTTTGTAGCTGACAAGGACTCCACTCCGGACCATCTGGTATTTAACCGCGTTGTTGGCCTGAAGGACTCCTGGGCAAAGGTGAAGAAATAATCTGTCCAGATTAGACAGGTAATAAGGAAGGGACAATTATGGCAAAGATTCCTAAGGGATTATCTGACAAGGACATGCTGCAGGGCTATGTGGAAGAGGTTACCATGGAATCCCAGTTCATGGCTGCTGAGGCCGCTGAAGACCAGAAGCGCCGTGCTAAGGCTTTTGCTGCCACCCAGTCCAAGAATATTTCACTGGCTGGTTTAGACGATGCTTTAGTGGAACAGCTGGGACGAAAGCTTTTAGAGCTGAAAATGGAGCTGATGCGCAATGGCATCAGCAAATATACCATGAAGGTGAAGCGGGAGAAGAACAGCATTATTATTACTCCTGTGGAGCTGCAGGATAAGCCTGAAGCAGAACGCAGTT
>JAFPCE010000287.1 GCA_017390245.1 Selenomonadaceae bacterium | reverse complement strand
CCCAGTTTCTTCTCCAGGCGGGAAATCTCCTTGTCCAGAGTTGCCATCTCCTTATTGAGGCGGGCAGTCTCCTTCTCCACATCAATGAGGCCCTTTAATGGCAGATAGATTTCTACGCCATTAGCAACGCCAGTTAAAGCATTCTCAGGCTTTTCTCCGCCAATTTCCATCAAAGTAACAGGCTCAGCAGATGCCAGAGTAGTTAAGTAGCCAGTATTAGCCTTAAATACATCTCTTAAAGCTGCATCGCTGAAGTTTAAGATAACCTCACTCTTCTTGCTAGGTGCTGCATTAACCTCCAGGCGCAGGGCACGGATAGTCTTAACAGTCTCCATCACAGCCATCATGCTAGCTTCATCAGCGTCATTAATAAGGCCGGCAATCTCAGCCTCATTAGCAGGCCAGTTAGCCTTCATAATGCTAATGCCCTCATGAGGGATGTGCTGCCAGATTTCCTCAGTGATAAATGGCATAAATGGATGCAGCAGGCGCAAGGTACGCTCCAATACATAGTTCAGCACATAAAGAGCAGTATTTCTTGGGCGCTCATTATCCTTGTCATAAAGGCGGGCCTTGCTAAGCTCAATGTACCAGTCACAGAACTCGTTCCAGATAAAGTCATAAATCAGACGGCCAGCTTCACCCAGCTCGTACTTCTCCAGATTAGCAGTAACGCCCTCCACAGTCTTGGCAAAGCGGGACAAAATCCACTTGTCTGCCAGAGTGTAATCCTCCTGAGCAGGCACAAAGCTGTTGTCAAAGCCCTCCAAATTCATCAGCATGAAGCGGGAAGCGTTCCACAGCTTGTTAGCAAAGTTTCTGGTAGCCAGTACTCTGTCATGGATAAAGCGCATGTCGTTACCTGGAGTATTACCAGTAATCAGCATGAAGCGCAGGGTATCTGCACCGTATTCATCAATAATCTCCACTGGGTCAATACCATTGCCCAGGGACTTAGACATCTTGCGGCCCTGCTCATCACGCACCAGGCCATGGATGTAAACAGTCTTAAATGGAATATCCTTACCGAACTCCAGACCCATCATAACCATGCGGGCAACCCAGAAGAAGATAATATCGTAACCAGTTACCAAAGTGCTGGTTGGATAGAACTGCTTTAACTCAGCAGTTTCCTCAGGCCAGCCCATGGTTTCAAATGGCCATAAGCCAGAGCTGAACCAGGTATCCAGCACATCCTCATCCTGGTGAATATGCTTGCTGCCACACTTAGGGCATACAGCCAGATCATCGCGGGAAACAGAGGTCTCACCGCAGTCATCACAGTACCAGGCAGGAATACGATGACCCCACCACAGCTGGCGTGAAATACACCAGTCACGGATGTTATCAAGCCAGCCACAGTAAATCTTGGTAAAGCGCTCAGGCACAAACTTAATCTTACCGCTCTTAACTGCCTCAGCAGCAGGCTTTGCCAGAGAATCCATCTTCACAAACCACTGAGTAGAAATCATTGGCTCAATGGTAGAATGGCAGCGGGAGCAATGGCCTACAGCATGCTCATGGTCCTCAATGGAAACCAGCGCACCAATTTCCTTTAACTCCTTAACCAGGGCCTTGCGGCACTCGTAGCGGTCCATGCCCTCATACTTGCCAGCGCCCTCAGTCATTTTGCCCACATTGGAAATAACCTTAATCTGCTCTAAATTATGGCGCAGGCCCATCTCATAGTCATTAGGATCATGAGCAGGAGTAACCTTAACAGCACCAGTACCAAAAGCAGAGTCAACATACTCATCAGCAAAAAGAGGAATCTCCCTGTTAACAACAGGCAGAATCAAGGTCTTGCCAACTAAAGCCTTGTAACGCTCATCCTCTGGATGTACAGCCACACCAGTATCACCAAACATGGTCTCAGGACGGGTAGTAGCAACCTCTACATACTTGTCCTCGCCCTTTACCTGATAGCGGATATGCCACAGATGGCCTGCCTCAGTCTCATGCTCTACCTCAATATCGGAAATAGCAGTATTACAGTCAGGACACCAGTTGGTAATACGGGTACCCTGGTAAATGAGCCCCTTCTCATACAGGCTGACAAAAACCTCACGGACAGCCTTAGAGCAGCCCTCATCCATGGTGAAACGCTCTCTGTCCCAGTCGCAGGATGCACCCAGAGAACGCAGCTGGCTCATGATACGGTTGCCAAACTTTTCCTTCCACTGCCATACACGCTCCAAGAACTTCTCACGGCCCAGCTCATAGCGGTTAGTACCCTCAGATCTGAGAGCACCCTCAACCTTGGCCTGGGTCGCAATACCAGCATGATCGCAGCCTGGCATCCACAGGGTATTGTAGCCCTGCATACGGCGCCAGCGAATGAGAATATCCTGCAAAGTATTATCCAGAGCATGGCCCATGTGCAGCTGGCCAGTAACATTTGGTGGCGGAATCACGATGCTGTATGGATCCTTCTCCTCCTCCACTACAGCGTGGAACAGCTTGTTCTCCTCCCAGAAACCATACCATTTCTTCTCAAAGCTTTTTGGATCATAAACCTTTGGAATGTTATTTTCTTCCATCATGTCCATGTTTTCTGCCATGATATTCTCTCCTTTTTCTGTCATAAATAAATGCAATTTCACCAGAACAGCCCGGCATAAACTCTGCCCTGCTTATCCAGTAAAATAATCATAAAATAAAAAAGCTCCCTCATCCTCAAAAGGACGAAAGAGCCATCTTCCGTGGTACCACCTAAATTTGCACAGCACAGCATGTGCCATACACACTCAAAGCATAACGCCGCCCAGCGTCCCAGCCTACACAATCCCTCTTCAGCCAGGCAACTCCAAAGCTACCTTCCCCGCATCTGCTGCAGAAGCTTACACCACAAGGCTTCATTCTCTAGGCACCAGATTAGCAGGTACTCCTCTTCATCATCGTCTTTAACATATAAAAATGGTGCGGACGAGAGGAATCGAACCTCCACGTCTTACGACACTGGATCCTAAGTCCAGCGCGTCTGCCAGTTCCGCCACGTCCGCAAACAAATCACCATAAAATATTAGCACATACCACGCTACACTGTCAACATTTTCCAGTTACTTGCCCTGCAGCACCTGCATAATATTCTTATAGTCATCAGTGATATACTGCAGCATCACATCCAGCACCGCAAAAATCTTATCCCCGTCAGCCTCATTAACTTTATTCAGCAGGCAGCTGGTCAGCACCACATTGCCCTCATCATCCAGCACATACTTAAACAGCTTCAGATTGCAGTTCCACTTATTCAAAATCCGCAAAATATACTTATCATTATTGAACTTTAACGCATCAGCCAGAATCTGCACCTGAATCATGCAATAGGTAGTATCATCCAGCACAATAGCCATAGGCAGGCTATCCTTCTCAATACCAAAATTAGAAGAAAACACAGAAGTATGGAACTCATTCTCCAAATCACGTCTGAAGAACATATTCTTCTCATTCTTCTGCAAATAATCCTGGAACATCTGGGCCTTGCTATTCATAAAAACCATCCTTTACAAAACTATTTCAAAACTAAATATCACATATACATAGCAATAATTCTCTGCAGCAAATCCTCATTAATATCCTCTTCCGAGTACACCTTCACCCCATGAGCTGCCAAAAGTGCTGCTGTAACACCATCACCAGAGACCCTCTTGCCGCTGAAGCTGCCATCATAAATCTCTTTATTGCCACAGGACGGGCTGTTAGCCTTCAAAATAGCCACCCGCACCTTATGATCCTTAACCAGCTCCAGCACTGCCTCAGCGCCTTTAACAAAAGCACTGGTAACATCAGCTCCTGCTTTATCCATCACCTTTGCCTGACCAGCTAAAACTGACTGGACATCACCACCCTGGATTTCTGCAGGCTGGCGGGGCGTCATGAGACCACCCAGTACCTCAGGACAAACCGGTGTGAGATAACGGCTATACTCAGCCAAAAGCTCATTTAAATTATTGCCGCCACTATACTTCACATTATTGCCTAACAGGCAGGAAGAAACTAAAATCACGAAAAACTCCTAAATACCTCATTAATCAGCTAAGGCCCCGTCAGATCTCTCTGCCGAGGCCCGCTTCATCAATTATTTCTTGCTCGTTAAATATTTATCAATAGCTGCAGCAGCCTTCTTGCCAGCACCCATTGCCAGAATAACAGTAGCTGCACCAGTAACGATATCACCACCGGCAAATACGCCTTCCTTAGTGGTAGCGCAGGTTTCTTCATCAGCGATGATATTGCCGCGCTTGTTGGTATCCATGCCTGGAGTAGTAGAAGCTACAATAGGATTTGGACCGTTGCCGATAGCCATGATAACGGTATCAACATCCAGCTCATACTCAGAGCCCTCAATAGCTACAGGACGGCGACGGCCAGAAGCGTCAGCCTCACCCAGCTCCATGCGGATGCACTTTAATGCCTTTACCCAGCCCTCATCGTTGCCAATGATTTCTACTGGATTGTTCAAAAGCTGGAAGTCAATGCCCTCCTCCTTAGCATGGTGAACCTCCTCCTTGCGGGCAGGAAGCTCAGCCTCACTACGGCGATATACGATATAAACCTTCTCAGCACCTAAGCGCAGGGAAGTACGGGCAGCATCCATGGCAACATTACCACCACCAACAACAGCTACCTTCTTGCCTACGCAGATAGGAGTTGCATGGTTAGGGAAATCATAAGCCTTCATGAGATTGCAGCGGGTCAGGAACTCATTGGAGGAATAAACACCATTTAAGTTCTCACCAGGAATATTCATGAAATGAGGCAGGCCAGCGCCAGTACCAACGTATACAGCATCAAAGCCCATCTCGCCTAACAGCTCATCAACAGTAAAGAGACGGCCAGCAATAGCATTAACCTCAATCTCTACACCCAGCTTCTGGAGGTTCTCCACCTCACGCTTAACAATCTTGTCCTTTGGCAGACGGAACTCAGGAATACCATAGGAAAGAACGCCGCCAGCTACATGCAGTGCCTCAAAAATAGTAACCTTGTAGCCCATCTTAGCCAGGTCACCAGCACAAGCAAGACCAGAAGGACCAGAACCGATAACAGCAACCTTCTGGGCATCAGCTGCAAACTCTATAGGCTGAACCTCTTCGTTCTTTGCCAGCTGATAGTCAGCAGCAAAACGCTCTAAGCGGCCAATAGCAACAGGCTCGCCCTTGATACCCATAACGCAGTGCTTCTCACACTGGTTTTCCTGTGGGCACACACGGCCGCAGACTGCAGGCAGGGAGCTGGACTCCTTGATAATGCCAATGGCACTGTCAAAATCCTTCTCCTTAATCTTAGCGATAAATGCAGGAATATTAACCTGTACAGGGCAGCCCTCACGGCACTTTGGCACCTTGCAGTTCAGGCAGCGCTGTGCCTCTGCTACTGCAGTTTCCTCATCATAGCCTAAAGCTACCTCCTGAAAATTATGAGCACGGACCTGTGGATCCTGCTCTGGCATTTTGTGTTTTTCCATTACTAAAGCCATTCTTATTTCCTCCCAAGTCCGATATTGCAAACATGATCCTTGGCCTCAGCCTCCTGGGCACGATACATACGGCCACGGGACATAAGGCTGTTGAAATCTACTAAATGGCCATCAAACTCAGGGCCATCAACGCAGGCAAACTTCATCTCGTCACCTACCTGCACACGGCAGCCGCCGCACATGCCAGTACCATCAACCATAACAGGGTTCAGAGATACAATGGTCTTAATGCCCAGTGGACGGGTTGCCTCAGCAACGCTGCGCATCATGATACCAGGGCCGATAGCAGTAACCTGGTCAATCTTCTCGCCTCTGTCTACCAGCTGCTGCAGTGCAGTAGTAACAAAGCCCTTGATGCCATAGGAGCCATCATCAGTAGCAATCAGCACCTCATCAGATACAGCACGCATTCTGTCCTCAAAAATCAGAATATCCTTGCTGCGGGCACCCATGATGGAAATAACCTTGTTGCCCATTTCATGCATAGCCTTGGCAATAGGATATACAGGTGCAACACCAATACCGCCGCCAATGCATACTACAGTACCCATATTTTCGTGAATCTCAGATGGCTGTCCTAATGGGCCAACGAAATCCAGGATAGCCTCCCCTACCTCAAGCTGGGAAAGTGCCTGGGTAGAAGCACCTACAACCTGGAAAATCAAGGTAATAGTACCCTTTTCTCTGTCAAAATCTGCAATGGTCAGAGGAATTCTCTCACCCTCATCATTGACACGCAATACGATAAACTGTCCGGCCTTAGCCTTCTTAGCAACTCTTGGTGCCTCCACATCATAATGGAAAACTCCAGGAGACAGCTCTTCCTTCTTCAAAATCTTGAACATACTTATTCTCCTTTATTAATACACTATCACAGGTATTTTACAAAATATAATGCTATTATAGCACCACTTTTACTTATTGCCTAATACGCCGGACAAATATCCTTCTAAATTGCCCTTAATCGGCATGAGATAGAGATTATCTCCGTGAACATCAGCAAATTCCTTAACCTTCTTGGCAAAGTCAACGCTCCACTCTAAAGTTGCCTCAAAGCCCTTAGGGAAAATCACATTGTTTTTCATTTCCCAGTAGCTCTTAGAGCGTTCAGAAGTTACAGGCGTAACGCCCCAGTACACATTCTGCCCCTCCAGCATCTCAGCATACATCTCTAAAAGACGCATATCAAAGAACGGCTGGGTAAAGAAGCCCACAGCACCAGCCTGCAGCTTGCGCTGAATACGGTACAGCTCCTGGCGCATACTGCCACGGTACTGGTCAATACCAGCATAAACCTTTACCTCTGGCATTTCCTGATGGAATTTCTGGATAACATCAGTAGTTACTGTAGGATAAAATTTGTGATTCATATCCTGAGGGGGATCACCCTCAATCACCAGCACCTCTGTAATGCCTCTCTGCCGAAGCTCTGGCCGCATAGCCAGTGGCTCTGCCAGGTTAATGTCAATAGCACGGATATGTGGCATAACTGCAGGATAAAAATCCTGAGCCATAGCCGCTCCCTGCCAGCTGCGAATCTCCATCCGCAGCAAATCAGGAATATTGATTAAATCCACACCATTAATTTTTTCTTTAATGAGCTTAAGCTCCTCCCGCAAGGTTTCTTCACTGCGGGGAACCAGCTCCACGGAGATTCTTCCCATCTAATCACACCTTAAAATTTTTAGAACAATCCGGTAATCTTACCGTTAATATCAATATCCATATTCTCTGCAGCAGGCTTCTTTGGCAGGCCAGGCATAGTTAAAATATTGCCAGTCAGCGCCACGATAAAGCCAGCACCAGCAGCTATTCTAAGCTCCCTTACAGTGATGGTAAAGCCACTTGGACGTCCCAGCTTAGTCTGGTCATCAGACAGGCTGTACTGGGTCTTAGCCATACATACAGGCATCTTGTCCATCCCCAGCTCCTCAATCTCAGCCAGCTGCTTTTTCGCTGCAGCAGTGAAGCTAACACCATCTGCACCATAGATTTCCTTAGCAATAGCAGTAATCTTCTCTGGAATGGACTGCTCCACGTCATACATATACTTAAAGTTGTTTGGCTTTTCAGTTGCTGCCATAACCTTCTTAGCCAGCTCCAGGCCGCCTGCGCCGCCCTTTGCCCATACCTCAGACAAAGCAACCTCTGCACCCATGGCATTGCACTCAGCTTCCACAAAGTCCAGCTCTTCCTTGGTATCAGTAGGGAAAGCATTGATAGCAACCACTGCAGGCAAGCCGAATTTCTGTACATTTTCAATGTGCTTAGTTAAGTTAGCCAGGCCCTTCTTCAGAGCCTCCATATCAACCTTGCCCAGCTCAGTCTTAGCCAGGCCGCCGTGCATCTTCAAGGCCCTTACAGTTGCTACAATCACAACAGCATCAGGATGAATCCCGGCAAAACGGCACTTAATATCCAGGAACTTCTCAGCACCCAGGTCTGCACCAAAGCCAGCCTCAGTGATAACCACATCAGCAAACTTCAAGGCAAACTTAGTAGCCATTACGGAGTTACAGCCATGAGCAATATTAGCAAATGGACCGCCATGGATAATAGCAGGAGTACCCTCTAAGGTCTGCACCAGATTTGGCTTAATGGCATCCTTAAACAGCAGAGTCAGAGCACCAGTTACATTCAGCTCCTCAGCACGGACAGCACGGCCGGAACGGGTATAGCCAATGACAATCTGCCCCAGGCGCTTCTTCATATCCTCTAAATCAGAAGCCAGGCACAAAATCGCCATCATCTCAGAAGCCACAGTGATATCAAAGCCAGTCTCTCTAGGCACGCCATGAGCCTTGCCACCCATGCCGATAACGATGTTGCGGAGAGCTCTGTCGTTTAAGTCCAAAACACGCTTCCAGGTAATGCGGCGCACATCCAGGTCTAAGGCATTGCCCTGCTGAATGTGGTTGTCAATAACAGCTGCTAAAAGATTGTGAGCAGTAGTAATAGCATGGAAGTCACCAGTAAAGTGCAGGTTAATATCCTCCATTGGCACAACCTGAGCATAGCCGCCGCCAGCTGCACCGCCCTTCATGCCAAAGCATGGACCAAGAGATGGCTCACGGAGAGCTACTGCAGTCTTAATGCCCTGCTTGTGCAGCGCATCTGCCAGACCAACACTGGTGGTAGTCTTGCCTTCACCAGCAGCAGTAGGATTAATGGCAGTAACTAAAATCAGCTTGCCATTAGCATTATCCTTAACCTTGTTCCAGGCATCCAGGGAAATCTTTGCCTTGTACTTGCCATACATTTCAAGGTCATCTTCCACAATATCCAGAGTAGCAGCAATATTTTTAATATGCTGCATTTCAGCTTCCTGGGCGATTTCAACATCAGTCTTCATAAAAAGCCTCCTCTTCATTCACTCAAAATTAACACATATTACACACATTAATATATTTAATTAGATAATTCTAACTAAAGCTTATTTATCAGCCAGCTGCATTTCAGCTGCAGCCACAGTATTCTGCATCAGCATGGCAATGGTTAAAAGGCCAACACCACCTGGTACAGGAGTAATAGCGCCAGCTACTTCCTTAACAGCATCAAAGTCCACATCTCCCACCAGCTTCTTTGGTGCAATGCGGTTAATGCCTACGTCAATAACAGCAGCTCCAGGCTTTACCATATCAGCTGTAACAAACTTTGGCTTGCCTACAGCAGCCACTATGATATCTGCCTGGCGGGTAATCTCTGCCAGATTCTTAGTATGGGAATGGCAGATGGTAACAGTAGCATTACGGCTCAGGAGCAGGTGCATCATAGGCTTGCCTACGATGTTGCTGCGGCCAATAACCACTGCATTAGCACCATCCATAGGGATATCAGCCAGCTCCAGCATGCGGATACAGCCATGAGGTGTGCAAGGCAGCAGAGACTGCTGGCCAGTAGCCATGCGGCCTACATTAACAGGATGGAAGCCATCCACGTCCTTCAATGGGTCAATAGCCTCCAGCACCTCAGACTCATAAGGCTGCAGAGCCTTTGGCAGTGGCAGCTGCACCAAAATGCCATGAATCTTCTCATCCTTGTTTAAGCGGTCAATCTCTGCTAAAAGCTCCTCACGGGTAGTATTCTCAGACATTTCAATGCCCTCAGAATAAAAGCCCAGCTCTGTGCAGGCCTTGTGCTTGTTGCGGACATACACCTGGGATGCAGGATTTTCACCAACTATAATAACCGCCAGACCTGGATTAACACCATATTTAGCACGAATAGCCTCAGCTCTCTTGCCAGCCTCCTCACGAAGCTTAGCAGCAAAAACCTTACCTTCTAATAACTTTGCACTCATAATAACACCAGCCTTACTTTTGGCTTTATAAAAAGCCTCTATCAAAATTTGATTTATTTCATCCTATCAAATACACACTATATATCTCACCAGCTGGGTAAACCCCAGTCCAGTGCTGTTTTCTGAATCTGCCAGCACATCATGCCAGCTGCGCCATCACTACGCTTAAAAGGGTGCAGACAAAAATTGCCACAGACACGATGCCGTTACGCATGTAGTACTCTCTGGTAAATGCCCCAAAGCCCTGCAAAGCAATAATCCTATGCTGATACCACAGCGTTCCCGCTGCCAGCGCTACACCTGCAAAATACAGCAGCCCTATATGCAGCAACACCCCAAGATATATAAACAATGCCAGGCATACCACATGAGTTATCTTAGCCAGTACTAACGCCTTCTCAGCCCCTAAAGCAGTAGCCATAGAGTGCAGGCCATGGGCCTTGTCAAACTCCTCATCCTGAGCACCATACACCACATCAAAGCCGCCAATCCACAGGGCCACAGCTAAGCACAGCACTATCATAGGCCAGCTGATTTGGCCCGTAACAGCCACCCAGCCCCCGGCAGGAGCCATGGCCACCGCCACACCACAGACATAGTGGCAAAAGCAGGTCACCCGCTTCATATATGGGTAAATAATAAAGGGCAGCGCCGCCACAGGCAAAAGCTTAATGCAAATAGGATTTAACTGCAGCACCGCAAAAATCAGCACTGCAAAGCAAATGGCAATTAAAACCAATACATCCTTTTTGCCCACAGAGCCAGCCACCATAGGCCTGCCCTTAAACCTTGGCTGATCCTTGTCATACTTTAAATCAATAAGATTATCAAGAGCCAGGGCCGCACTTCTGGCAGCGATAATAGTCACAGTCACCCAGACCCAGATCCACAAGTCCATCTTGCCATTATCAGCTAAAAGTGCCGCCATATAGGCAAAGGGCAGGGAAAATACCGTCTGGTAAAACGCAATATTATTTAAATGAGCATCTATCTTTGCCCAGAAACCACCATTAGTCAAGGCCAAGCTCCTTCCATTTAGCATCAACCACAGCCTTAACCTCATCAGTCATGGTAATCTCATCAGGCCACTCACGGGTATGGCCCTCCTCAGGCCAGCTCTTGGTAGCATCGATGCCCACCTTAGTACCCCACTTTGGCATAGGAGAAGAATGATCCAGCACATCCAGAGGGCCCTCCACCATCATGAGGTCCTGCTTGGCATCAATATTGTTAAATACACGCCACCATACTTCCTTGTCGTTCTGCACATCTACATGGGCATCCACCACAATAATCATCTTAATGAACATCATCTGGCCCATGCCCCACAGTGCACTCATAACCTTCTTGGCCTGCATTGGATAAGTCTTCTTAATAGAAACGAAAATGCAGTCATGGAACACACCCTCTAATGGCATATTAATATCCACAATCTCAGGAATAGCCTGCTGCAGAAGTGGCAGGAATATACGCTCTGTAGCCTTGGCCAGGAAGCAGTCCTCCATTGGCGGCTTGCCCACGATAGTTGCAGGGTAAATTGGATTCTTTCTGTGGGTAATGCAGGTTATATGGAACACTGGATAATAGTCAGCTAAGGAATAATACCCTGTATGGTCGCCAAATGGGCCCTCCCAGCGCTTCTCGTCCACATCCACATAGCCCTCCAGGATAATCTCTGCCCCTGCAGGCACCTCCACATCCACAGTCTTGCACTTAACCATCTCCACAGACTTGTGGCGGAGGAAGCCAGCAAATACCATTTCATCAATATCCCTAGGCAGCGGTGCAGTAGCCGCATAGGTTACCACTGGATCTGTACCAATGGCTACAGCCACCTCCATGCGCTGGCTGCCCTGAGCCTTGGTGTCACGGTAGTTATCTGCACCATTCTTGTGAATGTGCCAGTGCATGCCAGTAGTATTGCTGTCATACTTCTGCAGGCGGTACATGCCCACATTGCGCTTGCCAGTCTTAGGATTCTTGGTAAATACCAGTGGCAGGGTAATAAATCTGCCGCCATCCTGAGGCCAGCACTTTAAAATCGGGAACTTGTCCAGGGAAGGATTATCAGTAATCACTACCTCCTGGCAAGGTGCTTTCTTCACGTATTTAGGGAAATTAATAGACTTCTTGGCAGTAGGTATGATGGACAGCAAATCCGTCTTGTGAGACAGGGAAATATATGGCAGCTTCAAAATCTCCCGCATTTCATCTGCCACATCATCCAGCTTCTCTACCCCTAAAGCAATAGCCATGCGCTCCATGCTGCCAAAGGCATTCATCAGCACTGGCATATCATAGCCCTTAACATTTTCAAACAGCAGGGCCACATTTTTAGCCCCTTCCATTTTGGAAACCCTGTCGGTAATCTCAGTTATCTCCAGCTCACAGTCCACCTCAGTGGTTATGCGCTTCAAAAGTCCTCTGCTCTCCAGCTCAGCAATAAACTCTCGTAAATCCTTAAAAGCCACTCTGCAGCCTCCTATTTTCTCAAAACATACTTAACAACAAAAATACTAAAGCCATATAAGGCAATAACCGGCAAAGCAATCATCACCTGGCTGAATACATCTGGCGGCGTCAGTATAGCCCCCACAATAAATGCAATAAATATCACTAACCTGAACTGCTTCTGCATCATAGCCGACGTTACCAGCCCCAGCTGGGCCAGAATAATCATAGCCAGCGGCAGCTCAAATACAAAGCCAAAAGGCAGTACCAGCGTCAGCAGGAAGTCAATGTACTTTTCCATGGAAATCATGGCCTGGAGGTTCTCCGTGCCCATGCCCATAAAGAAGGTCATGCCCAGTGGCAGCACCAATGTAAAGGAAAACAGCACGCCTCCCACGAAAAGCACTACGGAAAATGGCACCAGTATCCCCACCAGCAGCCTTTCCTTTCTGGTCAGAGCCGGCAGGAAAAATCCCCATATTTCCCAGAAAACCACTGGCAGTGAGATGATGAACCCCGCAAAAACGGTAACCTTCATATAAGTAAAGAAGGCCTCAGCCGGCTGCATGAAATACAGCTTGCCAGCTGGGGCAATCAAGTATGCCATAATAGTATCCAGAAAATAATAGGCGATGCCGCTGCCAGCAGCCACTGCCACCAGGCAGATAATGATGCGATGCCGCAGCTCCTCCAAGTGAGCCATCAGGGGCATATCCCCATCATGGCCTGTATCAGCAGCCTCCTCCAGCATGTCCTGCTTTTCCTCATTTTCAGCAGCCATACTTATTTATCTTCCTCTTTAGTCTGGGCAGCCACCTTAGACTCCTCAGTTACATTTAACATCTCCTGATTCTTCGCCTCAGGTTTTTCCTTCTCCGCAGCCTTAAACTCACGGATGCTCTGGCCCAGTGCCTTGCCAACCCCAGGCAGCTTGCCAGGTCCGAAAATAATCAAGCCAATAACTAAAATAACCAATAACTCAGGAAGTCCAAGTCCAAACATAGAAAAGCCTCCTCTAACTAAAAACATTTTCTTCTTATAAATACATTGTCATAAAATAAATGTACAAATCCATTAACCCATTGCCATTTATTTATAATCTGACTAATCTATTATACATTTGCAAAAGAAAAATCACAATACCTACATAATAATACACTTTTAATCCTTACAGAAAATACAAATATCTCTTACAAGAAAAGCCTCCGCAGTATATCCATACCACGAAGGCTCATTTCATTTATTTTCGTTATTTTCACCTGTATAGGCTTCAATAGCTTCGATGTCCTCTATGTCATCAATATCTTCTATTTCGCTCATGCCATCAGGTGCATCTGCTGCCACGATAGCATCAGCCTGGGCTTCTGCAGCGCTATTTACTCGATCCCAGTCAGCCACAGCTGGTTTTTCTGTTACCTGCTCCTGGCCTTTGGCTGCAGCCTCACTTTGATTTTCAGCCGCTGGCAAAGCTTCTGCACCTGCCTCAGCCGGCTCCTGCTTTACCTCGGCTGTCTCAGCCTCTGGCTTTTTTTCTGGCTCAGGGTCAAGCTTCACCTCGCTGGTTATCTCATTGGAAACCCGCCGGAACTCCCTGACAGCTCCACCCAGGGCTCTTGCCATATCTGACATCTTCTTCGGTCCTAATACCACCAAACCCACAACCAATATCATCAAAAGCTCAGGAATACCTATGCCAAACATCCGGCCACCTCCCAAACAGCCCTGCAACAAGCCAGCTCTATCTTAATACTTTCTGCCGCCAATAAAGCTTGCCAGCATCTCATAATTTTCCCGGATATCTGCAGGCATTTCCTCAGGCAGAGCCTTAACGGCAGCCTCCAGGAAGCGGTGCACCTGCTGCTGGGTATAGTCAAGGCCATCAGTAGCCCGGACAATGTCCAAAGCACGCTGCAGCATCTCATCAGTCATATCCCTGTCAGTCACAATGCTGTGGAGCTCATCCTTGTCAGGACTAACCTCCAGCGCCCGGATAGTCGGCAGAGTCACAATACCCTGGCGGATATCATTGCCTGCTGGCTTGCCGATGGTATCAGTACTGCTGGTGAGATCCAGCAGATCATCTGTCAGCTGAAAGGCCATGCCCACGTTATAACCATAATCATACAGACCCTTGATATAATCCTCAGAAAGCTCTGCCACATCGCCCCCTAGCTCACAGGCAATGGCGATAAAGTTAGCAGTCTTCTTGGCAATGCGCTGGTAGTACTCCTCCACATCACAGGAAGCGTTGTAGATTTCCTTGTTCTGAATCAGCTCACCAGAAGCAAGATCTGAAATCAGTCTGGCCAGCTCCACATCCACACGGGTGCTGTAGCCCTTATCTGCCACCAGAGAAAAGGCTCTGGCAAAGAGATAATCACCAGCTAAAATAGAAATCTGGTTGCCCCACTTCGCGTTAGCAGTAGCAGCACCTCTGCGGGTATCAGCACTGTCAATAACATCATCATGAACCAGTGAAGCCATGTGCATCATTTCCAGTGCCACCGCCAATGGCATAGCTCTCTCTAAAGAAAAGTCCTTGCCGCAGCGGGCAGCCAGCAAAAATGCAGCGGGACGCAGTCTCTTGCCGCCAGCAGCCACCAGATGGGTGCCAATCTCTGTAATAATATCCACAGAGGAAGTCACAGCCTCCACCAGAGCCTTTTCCAGCTCCTGCAGGTCCCCTTTGATTAAATCAAACATCTTATTAGCCAAAATAAATCACCTATACATCATTTATACTATTTAGATAATAAAATATCTAAATCAGTGGATTCTACTCATTCTTATAAAGTTTACTACATTATCCCCATAATGGCAAACAAATTACCCTGCCCCCTGCGCAAAAGTCACAGCAAAAAATCTCCCCGCCATTATCAGCAGGGAGACAAAATGCAAAATCATTTTTTCTTTTTATAAACACCTATGGTTAATTCATTAATAACTGGCAGCTTCTCGCCTAGGCTGCGGCAAGCTACAGATACCAGTAATGTCACTGCCACTACCGCCACATAAAAGCCTGCAGCCATAGGAGCAGTCATAAGGGCAGCTCTGTCCCCTAAGGCCATGGCCAGATAGGTAATAGCCACAGGATGAGCCAGATACATGAAATAGGAATGCTTACCTAACAGTGACAGCACCGGCTTTAGGCCCTCAGGCAGACGCCAGATAGTAAAAATCGTAAAGAAGAAAATGCTGGCACCAATGGTGTAGAAAATGCCCGCAGGGCACAGCTGATGAGCCGTAAAAATCCCCTGCAGTGCCGTATAGTTTCTGGTAGCAATAACCCAGTAATAATACCCTACCAGGCTGGCCATGGAAATCCAGAACACAGCCACAATCTGGCTGCGGTATTTCTCCATAAAGGCCATGAATTCATCTATATGCACTGCCAGATAGCCACCCAGCACAAAGATAAACAAATAATGCAGCACCCAGTAGTTCATGCGGTACTCAATCAAGCTCCGCAGGAAAAAATTCTCTATGCCCTGATGGGTAAGCTGCAGGCAGGAATAATCATTAAAAACCACCTGGAACACCACCAGCAGCCCCAGCCACTTGAGGGAAAGCCGGCGCACCAGCCACACCCACAGAGGCATCATCAGATAGAACCACAGGAGAATCACCATAAAATACAGCTGATAGCTGGCTGTACCAAAAAACAAATCAAAACCAATAGTAAAGGGATTCAGCGGACTGGCATCACCAGTAGAAGCCACATAGTGCAGGATGTAAAACAGCGACCACACCACATAAGGTATCAGCACAGTCTTCATGCGCCGCTTCAGGAAATCCTTGTACACAAAAGGAGCCTGCAGATCCATGTTATAAAACATGCCAAAAGCTGAGATAAAGAAGAAAATAGGCACACTGAACCTGGTCACAATCTCCAGTAATGCCAGCAGGTGAATATTAGCTGCCGGATTCTGGACGTATTGGGAACCTACATGAATGCCGATAACACCCAGCATGGATATACCGCGAATATACTCTATAGCCCCTAAGCGTGGCTTTTGCATTTAGAAAACCCCTTTATATTTTTAATTTACTGAATCAGAAAATCAATGTGCACATCAGCACCGATTTCCAGCTCGCCAGCCTCAATAGGTGTAGCACCTAACTGATCCTGGTTCACGAAACGAGCCTCTGCCTTCATGAGCATGGCATCTGGGCGATACATGCTGCCAACGTTTTCAGTAACCTTCTGCACGCCCACAATTTTCACACCTAAGCAGTTAGCAATAACATTCGCCTTGGTTCTGGCATCCATAATAGCATTTTCCAAAGCCTGCTGGCGCATGCCCTCAGGATTCTGCTTGCTGAAATGCAGGGAATTGATATTGTTAGCACCAGCAGCTAAGCCACCATCAACCACCTTGCCCACCTTGGCAATATCCTTCACCTTCACATTCAGGCTGTTATGCACCTGATAGCCGGTAATCTTTCTTCTGTCATCAGAAAAAACAGGATTGATGCTGTACTGCTCAGTCTGGATATCCTTAGCATCAATCCCCACGGAAAGCAGTGCCTGGCGGATAGCCTGCATCTTGCTGGCATTCTCTGCCTGTGCCTTCGCCGCATCACTGCTGCTGGAAACAACACCCAGGCTCACCTCAGCCATATCTGGAGCTGCAGTAGCATGACCAGAGCCATCCACGGAAATCACTGGCCGCTCAGCCTCTGCCGCATAGGACACAGAAACCAGTCCCAGGCAAAGCACCAGCGCCATAAATAATATAGAGAGCTTCTTTCTTAACATACAAATTCCTCCTTATCATCCAGAGTAATCTTCAACAAGTATACATCATATCCCCTGGATTAGCAAAATCATTTACAGTAGGTAGTATATAGGCAGATTATGAGAAAACTCTGAAGGAAACATTAAAAACAAATTAACAAAGCCACCCTTCCTATAAAACTAGCAGTTTAATGGCATTTGTTGACTTTTATCACCCATGATGCTAATATATCCATAGTTTCCAAATTTCATGAAGTCTCCAAGAGCTGAGATTTCCCTTTACCGGGGATGTAAAGGTTTCGACGGGGGTGGATGGAGTGTGGATAGCGAGCCGGGGGGTCATCAACCCGTTAGTAAGGTGAAACTTTTATTTAAATATAAAAGCTAATAACGAATACGCTTTAGCAGCTTAATGCTAACCTCTGTCTGACTAGTGCCTGCCTGGGCAGATAAGAGGTCAATTGCAGGCTACCTGAAGTCCTCAGCTTGGAAGGACCAAGGGAACTTTGTCTAAGCTCGGATGAAAGACGGTTGTTTGTGTCTGTCCCAGTCTTAAATCTCAAACATAAACTGCGCTCGGAGAAATCCATATAACAACGCTTTCGGACAGGAGTTCGATTCTCCTCATCTCCACCATCAATTAGGGCGAAATTGCAAAAATCGCCTGTAATAAAGAAGGTCAGGACCATTTCTAGATTGGTTCTGGCCTTTTCTTGTAGATTATTGGTTATTTCTAATGCATTATGCTATACTAACTATAAGAACAAAGGTTCACATCAACAAACATTTAAAAACAGTATGATTAAAGTTTGCAGTGGTTCTTGGTAAAAAATATTGGGGTGTGATACAAATGAGTGTGGATATTAAACAAATAGGAGATATGAAAATTAAAGTCGTCTCCGAAGATGATTCAATCTCTTACAAAGATATAATTAGCGATCAGGATGCGGAAATGGACAGACGGGCAATTGCGGCTGTCCGCTCAGCTATAGAAAAAGCGAAGGTCTGCAATAAGCCTATCGCTAAATTTGATGCTGAGACAAATAGAGCTTACCTGGAGTATCCTGATGGGAGCAGAGAGTATGCAAATTAAGAAGCCTATGGTTTTAGTAATAGCAGGGCCGAATGGTTCGGGGAAGAGTACCTTTACCCAGTACTTTGAAAAACTCGGTGAATATACAAATGCAGATGATATAGTTGCTGCTACAGGAATTGATAATCAGGAGGCTGCTCGTCTGGTTGATGAAAAGCGCTACGCGGCTATTGCCAACAAGAAAGACTTTACAT
>JAFPCE010000286.1 GCA_017390245.1 Selenomonadaceae bacterium | reverse complement strand
AGGATGCAGAAGAAATCCGGGTTATGGAGGTTACTAAAAATATCATTAAGACAGTAACTCCTAACATGCTGCCGGCAGATTTCCGGCTCAGTACGGAGTTTCGCGGGCCGGAGGTGGTGCTGCCCTCTAAGAGTGCCAGCAACCTGGCGGTTATTATTAATGAATTGATTTTAAATTCCATTGAGCATGGCTTTGAGGAGAGAAATCACGGGCTCATTGGCTTAAAAACTGCTGCAACAGAAACAGGCTATGTTTTGGATTTGTATGATGATGGCAGGGGACTGCCAGAGGATTTTGCTATAGAAAAAAGCCGTTCCCTGGGCCTGCAGATTATCAGAACCCTGGTGGGGGATGATATGGGGGGCAGCATTGAGCTGTTTAACCAGCAGGGAACCCATGCCAGATTGTATATTCCGTTTAATCCTGAGGGAGGAGAATATTAATGAAGCCATTAAATATTGTTATTGCAGATAATGAATCCTTAATCCGCATGGATGTCAGGGAAATACTAGAAGAAGCTGGCCATCATGTGGTAGGAGAGGCTGTAAACGGCAAGGTGGCTCTGGAGCTTACCAGAAAGCTGAAGCCAGATTTGTGTATCCTGGATGTGCAGATGCCAGAGATGGACGGCATCACAGCTGCTAAGTATATTACCAAGGAAAAGCTGGCACCAGTACTGCTGTTAACGGCCTTCAGCCAGGAGGATTTTGTAAAGCGTGCCACTGAGGCAGGGGTTTCTGCTTATCTGGTAAAGCCAGTACAGGAAAACAACCTTTTCCCTGCTATGGAGGTTGCCATATCCCGCTACCAGGAAATGCAGCAGCTGGAGGATGAGCTGTTTAAGGTGAAGGATACTCTGGCTATGCGCAAGACCTTGGACAGAGCTAAGGGAATTCTCATGGACGCTCACAACATCACCGAATCTGAGGCCTTTAAACGCATCCAGCGTTACAGCATGTCTAAAGGCAAGCCTATTAAAGAGGTGGCTGAGGCCATTATCAGGGCTGCGACAAAATAAATATTAGCAATTTAGTAAGAATTTTTACTTGCAGGCTTGACAGGTGTATCAGAGGTAAGTATAATAAAGCACAAGTTAAACATATTAAACATATTAAAAAAATATGTTTTAGCCATAGCCATGGCTGAAGCATAGAGAGAAAAGAGGTAATAAGTATGTTTACAGAAGACAATAATTCTGCTGCTAATACAAATACAGTGGAAGAAACAGCCCAGGAGGCGCTGCGGAAAAACCGTCCCCAGAATCAGAAGAAACAGCTGGTACTCTGGTTTGGTGCTTTGATACTGGGCGGTATCTTAGGCTGGCTGCAATGTGCTCCTTTAAATGAAGCATTTAACTTTATAGCTACCGTATTTACCAGATTGTTCCAGTTCATTGCTGTGCCAACTATTGCCCTGGCAGTTATTACTACCCTGGCATCTCTGGGGGGCAAGAAGGAAACTGGCAAAATCTTCGTCAGAGCCGTTACCTATACACTGCTGACTACTATTTCTGCAGCTGCTGTAGGTCTGCTGCTGTATATCATCATTGCTCCTGGCAATCTGCCAGTGGATGTAGCAGGTGCTGGTGCTGCTGATGTGCCAGAGAAGCTGGGGAAGCTTTCCTACTATGAGCATTTCTTATCTGTTATTCCTAACAATCTGCTGCAGCCATTCTTAGCAGGCAATGTTTTATCTGTGCTGCTGATTGCTGCCGCTGTTGGCATGGCTCTGGCCTTTATGCCAAAGACAGAAAACCAGCAGGCACTTTTAAAGACCATTCATGGCGCACAGGAGCTGCTATTCACTTTGATTCGCGGTATTCTGTGGGCTTTGCCTCTGGGCATCCTGGCCTTTGCGGGACAGCTGTCTGCCCAGATTGAGGCTGGCGTCATTGTGGGCTCCTTAGGTAAGTATGTAGCAGTAGTAATGGGCGGTAACGCTATCCAGTTCTTTGTGGTACTGCCTTTATTCCTGCTGCTGCGAGGCTTAAATCCGCTGAAGGTTTTCCGCCAGATGAGCCCTGCTATAGCTGTAGCACTGTTCACCAAGAGTTCTGCTGGTACACTGCCTGTAACTCTGGCTTCTGCGGAAAATAACCTGAAGGCTAATCCAAAGGTATCCCGCTTTGTGCTGCCAATCTGCACCACCATTAACATGAATGGCTGCGCTGCCTTTATTTTAGTAACTTCGCTCTTTGTGATGCAGAATGCTGGCATTGAGCTGACTCTGGGTACTATGCTGACCTGGCTTTTTGTGGCTGTTTTAGCTGCTGTAGGCAACGCTGGCGTGCCAATGGGCTGCTACTTTTTAACCTTGTCCCTGATGTCTTCCCTGGGTGTGCCACTGGGGATTATGGGTATCATTTTGCCAATCTATACCATTATTGATATGATTGAGACAGCGGAAAATGTCTGGTCTGACTCCAGTGTCTGCGCTATGGTAGACCATGATTTGGCAGGTAAATTAGACTAAGCTTTTAGTGATTTTTTAGATGATTTGAAATGAGCTATTCTCTTACTGGAGGGTAGCTTATTTTTTTTGCAATATTTAATAACAGATAATCACAAAATATGCATTTTTTATAGGAAAATTTACACAAAAAAATTGTGGTATCAGAGTGCACATGATATAATCAATAAATTATACAAAATTAATATTATGAGATTAAAGTACTATAGAAATTGTTTATCACATAATAAGGGGTTTTATCATGTTAAAGAATGCTAAAAACTACCAGGTTGTATTATTTGTAGTTTTGAATATCGCCATAAATTATGCTGGCAAGGAAGTGGCAGAGTATTTCCAGTGGCCTGTGTGACTGGATACGGCTGGCACTGTTATAGCTGCCTATGTGCTGGGGCCTCTGGCTGGTGCTGCAGTAGGTGCTTCTGTCAATATTATTTATGGCTTTTTGTATGGGCCGATTTATATTGCTTATGCCCTGACCAGTTTGTGTTTATTAAGACAGATAAATTTAATAATTCCATTGAACACATGGTGGTAGATTATCAGGGGAATCTCTGGTTCACCTCCTCCCGTATGGGCCTTTTGCGCATGAGCAAGACCATTGTTGATGATATCTATTACAAGGCGGGCCTTTCTGAGAAGGTTGTTAACGGTGTTATTGCCTGGCAGGGGATGCCGGACTTAGCTTTATAAAAAATGGCCAGGTGACTGCTGTTTTAGACAACAGCAATGGACTGGTGAATCCCAAGGTGCTGTGCACCATAGAGCTGGAGGATGGCAGCATCCTGGCTGGTACTGATGGTGGCGGTATCTACAGGGTCAGAAATGGCAAGGTAGAGAAAAATTACGGCAAAAAGCATGGCTTAACATCTGAAGTGGTTATGCGCATTATTAAAGATAACAATGGCAGCGGCCTCTTTATCCTCTCAGGGGGGACATTTTCTACATGGAAGATACCAAGGATGCGGATTTAAAAGAGGATAAGCCAATCCGTGCTCTGGATATGTTCCCATACCACAACAACTTTGATATGGTACAGAATGGCAGGGATACTCTCTTTGTGCTGACAGATGCCGGCATTTACGTGGTATCCAGGCATAATCTGCTGAACAATGAAAAGCTGGAATACCGTCTGCTGGATACTACAGTTGGCTTAAATAAGCGCCTGGAAAGCCTCTATGGCAAAAGCGTACAGGTAGTGGCTAAGTATAATGTGTCAGAAAATGATGCAGGAGGGGCACTGCAGGAGCTGGTAGATGAAAAATGCGATTTAATCTTTGCCACTAGTTATGGCTTCCAGGGACAGACCAAGGAGTTTGCCCAGAAATATCCAGATATCCAGTTCTGCATGGCCACTGGCGACAATGCCAATGAAGAACCGGTTTTGCCTAATTACCACACCTTTATGGGTGAAATATACCAGGGGCGGTATCTGGCCGGTGCTGTGGCTGGCATGAAGCTGGAGGAAATGATTCAGGATGGACGCATTACACCAGATCAGGCCAAGATTGGCTATGTAGGAGCTTATCCATATCCAGAGGTTATGAGGAAAATAAAGAGAGCTCAGCCCCAACCTTCTACTATATTCTGCAGGATGTAATTACTATCGAAGAGCTGTAAATTTGGAGCTGTCAGTGAAAAGCTGTGATGGAAAAATATTTATAATGATATCTTGATTTTTGTCCCTGTGCTGATTGGCACAGGGATTTTCTTTGCCCTGATATATGCCATGATTAGAAGCTGCAGCGCTAGTGCAAGGCTTGCTGGAGCAAAAGAAAAATATATGAGAGGATAAAACTTTGTTTTTTTGACTTTTTGACTTGCATTTTTTACTAAAAGGATTTATTATAATACACGGAGTTAGCAATCACCCAGTGAGAGTGCTAACAAAAAATGTTAAAATCCATCTTAATTTTTTAGGAGGCAGATTAATATGATTAGACCATTAGGTGACAGAGTTGTAATTGAGGTGGCTCAGGCAGAGACCAAGACTGCTAGCGGCATTATTTTAGCAGATACCGCTAAGGAGAAGCCTATGAAGGGCGTTATCGTGGCTGTAGGTCCTGGTGAGTTCCAGAATGGCACCCGTCTT
>JAFPCE010000285.1 GCA_017390245.1 Selenomonadaceae bacterium | reverse complement strand
GTCTTTGGTGAGGATAAGCGGAAAATGATGAGTTATTTTGGCACTGTATCTGGCAGAGATGAGGATAAAATTGCCAAGGCTGGCCTTACTCCTGTGGATAAGGGTGACCATGTGTACTTTGAAGAGGCGAAAATTGCCATGGTTTGCCGCAAGCTATATGCCCAGGAAATGAAGCCACAGTGCTTTATTGACCAGGAAAGCCATGATAAATGGTATCCGGAGAAGGATTATCATACTATGTATGTAGCAGAGATTGAAAAGCTGCTGGTAAAGGAATAAATTATGGAAAATACTGTTAATGATTTGCTGGATTTTATTAAGTTCTCAGCTACTCCTTATCATACAGTAAAAAATGCTGAAGAAATGCTGCTGAAGGCTGGATTTAAACCTCTGGCTATGACAGATAAATGGGAACTGTCCAGGGGGCAGGGGTATTATACAAAAATTTATGGTTCTGCCATAATTGCCTTTACTGCTGGAAAAGGTGATTTTACTGGAAAAAATAAATTGCGTCTGGCCTGTGCTCATACTGATTTTCCGTGTCTCAGGCTGAAACCTGCTGCTAGTATGGAAAAGGGAAAATATGGGATTTTAAATATTGAAACCTATGGTGGCTTAATACTAAACAGCTGGCTGGACAGGCCTCTGTCCTTAGCTGGAAAAGTGGTTTTAAAAGGGAATAATCCTTTAGAGCAGAAACAAGGCTAATTGATCTGGCAAGGCCGCTGGTGACAATACCAAATCTTGCTATACACATGAATCGTAAGGTTAATGAAGGCATAGCTATCAAGAAACAGAAGGATATTCTGCCATTGGCTGCAGTGCTGGGGGAGGAAAAAAATCAGGGATTTTTTGCTGATTTCCTTGCCAGGGAAATGGATTGCCAGAAGGAAGATGTCTTGTCATACGAGCTGAGTCTTTATCCTTACGAAGCTGGCTGCCAGCTGGGATTAAATGGCGAGCTTATATCATCGCCACGCCTGGATAATCTGACTTCAGTGGTGGCATGTTTAAAGGGAATTATCAGTGCCAGGGAACATGCTGAAGGTGATGGACTGAGTATAATTGCTCTCTTTGATAATGAAGAAATAGGCAGCAGAACTAAGCAGGGTGCTAATTCTGGCATATTGCTGCAAATCCTGGAGAGAATCTATAGTGCGTCAGGCTATAGCCGGGAAGAAATGTGGCAGGCTGTTAATGGAGGCTTTATGCTGTCTGTGGATGTGGCTCATGGACTGCATCCAGATTATATGGAAAAGGCAGATCCTACCAACAGGCCTGTTCTTAATGGCGGTGTGGTATTAAAGCAGGCAGCTTCACAGGCCTATGCCGGAGATGCAGAGGCTGTAGCCATAATTGCAGGCTTGTGCCAGCAGGAAGCTATATGTTACCAGCAGTTTGTAAATAATAATGATATACCTGGCGGTTCTACCTTAGGTTCTATGGCTTCAGCACTGGTACCAATGAGGGCTATGGATATTGGTGTGCCAATACTGGCTATGCACTCAGCCAGAGAGACCATGGGAGCACGTGATCAGGAACATTTAAATAATCTTTTACAGGCATTTTTCATGGCATAAAATAAGTGCAGCTGACAGAGCTGGTGTACACTCTGCTGGCTGCACTTTTATATTGCTGCTATGGTAAATGATTTATTTATAGTAGTTGTATTAGTATGTTTTGTAAAATAAATGGGTAGATTATGTCATGTTTTTTTCGCTATCAATATGGATTATAGCTAAATAGCGGGGAAAATAGGATTTTTCAGAATATATATAAATATCCTCAATTTTTGAGTATCTTTGTATTATGGTATAGATAAATGGATAAAATATGATAACATAATGGTGAATTTGTGTTCATGACTACAGAAAAAGGACAATTTTGGGAATATTATGTGTAAAAAATTCTTACAAGTGTGTAAGAAACCATAATATAATCACAAAAAAACATAAAAAAACACAAAAAAATCAAAAATTACCCTTGACATACTCATTACCATATAGTAATATATACACATCGACAGGGAAATGGCAAAGCTCAGAAGTCAGGAACGTTCTGATGAGAGCAACTTACCCCTCGCCATTGAATGTTGATATACCCCTTAAAGCGACATTCCCCTATGTCGCAATAAACCCTCTCTTTTAATAGATAATACTTCTTTTGAAGAAGGCTGTAAAAACGAGTGCCTATCGTTTTTACAGCTTTTTTCATTTTCCGGGATTCTCCATAATTGTTATACAAAATTGTTTTCAGATATATCAGCTAACCAAGTAGCAGATTTTTAAGTCTGTCTGTTTTCATAAATTTAATATGGATATATTTTTCAAATAAAATATCCCTTTATAGCCGCTCATGGCTATAAAGGGATATTGTTTTATACAGAGCTTAGCTTAAAAGCAGTGCATCAGAATTCATCTCACTGCCAGCAGCCTTTTCAAACATGGCCAGCAGATCCTTGATGGTAAGGTTTTTCTTTTCTTCACCTTTCACGTCGATAAGGATGTGTCCATTGTGGAGCATTATCAGGCGGTTACCGCAGGCTAAAGCATCCTTCATGTTATGTGTAATCATTAAGGTAGTTAATTTACGTTTGTTGACAATATCGTTTGTGAGAGCCAGTACCTGGGCGGCAGTTTTTGGATCAAGAGCCGCAGTATGCTCATCTAAAAGCAGCAGCTTTGGTTCTACCAATGTTGCCATCAGAAGAGTCAGTGCCTGGCGCTGGCCACCAGAGAGCAGGCCTACCTTTGATTCTAAACGGTCTTCCAGACCAAGATTAAGGGTTTTCAGCTGCTCACGGAACTTTTCTCTCTGAGAGGCTGGAGAACTCCAGCGCAGGGTTGGAACACGTCCCCGGCGGGAGGCAATGGCTAAATTTTCTTCAATCTGCATGTTGGCTGCAGTACCCATCATAGGGTCCTGGAAAACACGGCCGATAAATTTAGCACGCTTATGCTCTGGCCATTTGGTGATGTCTGTGCCATCAATGATGATTTTACCAGTGTCAACGCCAAAGGTGCCGGCAATGGAATTCATTAAGGTAGATTTACCTGCACCATTACCACCTATAACAGTAACAAAATCACCTGGGTCTAAATGGAGAGATACATTTTTCAAGGCAACCTTTTCGGTGATTGTACCTGGATTAAAGGTTTTGGAAATATTTTCAATGTGTAACATCAGTCAGCCACCTTTCTCTTTTTGAACTTAGCCTGGAAAAGAGGCATGGAAAGGGCAATGGCAACCAGAATAGCCGTAAAGAGCTTCAAATCATTTGGTGGCATGCCCATCTGCAATACAATGGCAATAACTGCACGGTACACAATAGAGCCTAAAATAACAGAAATCAGGCAGTTTTTGAAGCTTCTGGTACCGAAGATAACCTCACCGATAATAACAGAGGCAAGGCCGATAACGATGGTACCAACACCCATGCCCACATCAGCAAAGCCCTGGGCCTGGGCCACTAAAGCACCAGAAACTGCTACTAAGCCGTTAGAAAGCAGCAATCCTAAGATAATGGTAATATCGGTATTGATACCGTTAGCACGTATCATGTGCTGATTGCAGCCTGTAGCACGGATAGCAGCACCGATTTCTGTACCGAAGAATACATAGCAGGCTACGGATAAAAGAACAACTGTAATAAGTCCGATGATGAGAATCATATTACCCTGGGATACACCATCCAGGGCATAAAGGGAGAAGATTGTATCAACCTGCAGCAGGGCAATATTTGCTTTTTGCATGATGTGCAGGTTTACAGAATAAAGTGCAATCATGGTAAGAATACCAGCCAGCAGGGCAGGTATTTTTAATTTGGTGCATAAAAGACCTGTAACAATGCCGCTGACCATGCCGGCAAAGGCTGCAACGATAATAGCTGGTATTGGACTCCAGCCAGCTATCAGGCAGGAAGCAGCGGTGGCTGCACCTAACGGAAAGCTGCCTTCTACTGTCAGATCAGCAATATCCAGCACGCGGAAGGTAATGTATACGCCAATAGCCAGCAGGGACCAGAGCAGGCCCTGGGATATTGTAGGAATGATTAAATCCAATTTGATAAACTCCTTTAAATTCAGATTATTAAAAATCAGACTCCAGGTATATGAGCTAAGCCACATTGCCTGGAGTCATACATTTTTCTGATTATATTAATATTACTCTATAGTTTCAGCGCCCTTCAGTACTTCATCAGTGAAGGTGATGCCGAGAATCTTTGCTGCAGCCTTGTTCAGCATTGCCTTTAAGGTCTTAGCAGTCTGGACAGGCATATCAGCTGGCTTGGATTTACCCTCTAAGATGTCTGCTCCCATGTTACCGGACTGTTTGCCCAGCTCATAGTAATCAACACCATAGGTAGCTAAACCGCCGGCCTTAACCATGTTAGCCTCACCGCAGATAATAGGCTTGTTAGCTGGATTGGTAACAGCAACTAAAGTAGGCATTGCAGAAGCGATAATGTTATCGGTTGGCTCATAGAAAGCATCAACCTTGCCAACTAAGCTCTGGGCAGCCTGCTGGATATCATTAACAGTAGAAATGGTAGCAGCCTCTACCTTCAAACCTTTAGACTCAGCGTATTCCTTCATAGCCTTGTACTGAATCTCGGAGTTAACCTCGCTGGAGGTGTAGATGCAGCCGATGGTTTTGGTATTAGGAGCAACCTTCAGCAGTAAATCAATCTGCTCCTTAATAGGGTTCATATCGCTGGTACCAGTCAGATTGCCGCCTGGCTTTTCATTGGACTTAACCAGCTTAGCAGCCTCATAATCTGTAATAGCGCAGCCTACGATAGGAATATTCTTAGTGAGGTTGGCAACTGTCTGTGCAGATGGAGTTGCAATAGCATAAATCAAATCAACCTTGTTGTTAACAAAGCGCTGGCCGATGTTCTGGAGGTTGGACTGATCTGCCTGAGCATTCTGGTTATCAATGGTCAGGTTCTTGCCTTCCTCAAAGCCTCTCTCCTTCAGAGCATCAATAAAGCCCTTGTTAGCCTGGTCTAATGCATTGTGTTCAACTAGCTGTACAACACCGATGCTGTACTTTTTGTCCTTGCTGTTCTTAGCAGAATCACTGCCGCAGCCAGCTAAAATACCAAAGGACATAATAGCTGCAACACCTAGTGCTGCCAGTTTTAATTTTTTTGCAGAAAACATAAATAGTAACCACCTTTCAAAAAACGTTATTGATATTATATAAGATACGCTTTAAAAAATCTATAGTGTATCGTGTGAAATTACAAAAATGTAGTGGAAAAAACGAAAAAATACAATGCTGCGCATTTTTAGCGGATTATGCTTATAAAGTTATATACAAAATATCTGGTTGTATGTATATGATGTACAATTGTATAATATGACAAGAAAATAGCCTGGTTAAATAAAGCAGAATTT
>JAFPCE010000284.1 GCA_017390245.1 Selenomonadaceae bacterium | reverse complement strand
TAAAGGTAGCGGCAATACACTCCCGTCGAGTAGTCAAGCTACAGAAAAACATTAAAAGTCCACAGTATCTGAATGTATTAAACCACGATATTAAAAAGAAAGGAAAGTATGATGTTTTGCTTCTGACTACATCATACAAGAATAAATATCAAGATAAAAGGCATCTGATGTGGAGTTTTCCATGTCAGATGCCTTTTGTTATGCAAATATTTAGTTGATGAAATTTCAAATATCTAATAAAAGTTATCTGAAGCTGGTTTACTGAACATTGCCAGTGTTTCTGATGACGTCTAAGAAGCTTTTGCCGGAGCGGAATTTGAAGTCCATGCCGGTAACGGAGATGCGGCGGAGGTATTTGCCTACCAGCTTGCCACTGGTTTCGTCGCCGTAGCTTGATACAGCATGGATGATGATTGGTTCATCATTTTTGTCCTGGCCCAGGTACATAGTTACGTGGCCGTTGCAGAAGATAAGTGCTCCTGGCTGCATGGTTTTGATTGTGGCTAGCTTCTGCTGGATGGTCATGTCTTGGAGGCTGGTGCAGTTAATAACATCTTCCTGGTCATCAGCGTCCTGTGGCAGGGTTATGCCCATGGATTTGTAGATGTTCTGCATGTAGGCAGAGCAGTCTACGCTGTTATTCTGGCCACCCCAGCCGTATTCATCGCCCTGGAAGCGGAAGGCCTGCCTGAGGATGTTGTTTCTGGTATAGGGCAGGTAGCCATCGTGGAGAGGGCTGTCGAAATTCTGAGCTTTATCAAAAAGCGGGTATTCTTCCTTAGTAATGATTAATCTGCCATCTTTATCTCTGACTGGTATACTAAGGTCAGCTGTATTGCTTTTTGCAGTGTTAATGGTGTATGGAATAGTAGCACCCATCTGGTAGAGACTGCCGCCAATATAGGCTTTGTTAGCCTGTACTACTGCAAAGGACTGAGGATCAGCATAGGTGAGCCAGTTGTTTCTGTCAGTAATGGCCAGCTTATTTAGCTCTATCCAGCCCATGTAGTCAGGCATAAGGATAAAGGCAAATTTGTTATCCAGGCTGCGATGGAGTATCATGACTCCCTGGGCAGGGTCTAAAATTGCCCCCTGGAGATTGTTGTAGTTAATGTCGTTGGGTTCACTGTACCAGCCGCCAGCTACAGGCATCAGCTTTACGTCTGCTCTGTCTGTACAGATGGCATATTCAGCGTCCTTGGTGTCAGGAACGCTATTCAGGTTAAGATTGTTCAGGGCCTGCTGCCACTGAGCCTTTGTTAAAAGCTTGTCTCCAGCGTATTCCTCTGGCAGCTCTTCATCTATGTAGCCTTGAGTAGCTGTCTTTATCATCAGCTGGATTTTTTCTCTGTTATAAGTCTTTGGCAGTAAATCCAAATCAAATAAATCTGAATCCTTATGGGCTATAACAGACTGATTGTATTTTGCTATTTGCTGCGTGTCCATGATAACTGCATCGTATTCTGGCTTTTCCCAGTACTGGGCAGAAGCTCTTTCATCCATAATAGGAAAAGGATTGGCAGCTAAAGCAGTGCTGGCAAAGCTAAAGGCCAGGGCACAGGTGCATAAAACAGATGTGATTTTTCTTGCAGTAAAAATTTTCATAGAAACCTCCAAAAGATATATTGTATCTATTATAATAGTTGTATCTGATTTTGCCAAAGGAAAAAGTTATTATCGATGTATTTCTTTCAATATCTTGGGATAATTTTTTATGTTAATAGAAATAGTAACAAATGGTAAAAAATAATTTATTGAACAGGCCGGAAATACTCTTGATAAGAGATAAATATATTTACCATTGTGGACATACATAAATAAATAGTGCCTGCAATATACATTTGTACTTAAATAAAAAACATTGTGTAACTTTTTTTAATAAGTATTGACAAGTTTAATGTTTTGAGTGATAATATACAAAGCTCATGAAACACAGAGAAAAAAGTGTTAAAACATGAGACATTTCAAGCAATTATTCAGAGCAGCTATAATAATTTAAACTACTACCCTGAAACAAAAGTGTAAAGCTGGTGGTTTTTTGAAGGATTATCCAAAGGCTGAAAATATGTGGAGGGATAATATACTTATGAAGCATGTATTATCTGTTCTTGTTAAAAACCAGACTGGTGTTTTGGTACGTGTGGCTAGCATGTTCTCAAGACGTGAGTTCAATATTGACAGCCTGTCTGTTGGTATCACCGAATCTCCTGACTACTCCCGCATTACTATCGTAGTGCATGGTGATGAGTATCTGGTAGATCAGATGATGAAGCAGCTGGAGAAACTGCCTGATGTAGTTGCAGTACAGAGACTGGATTCTGGCGCAGCTGTTTACCGTGGCATGACCATGATAAAGGTAAAGGCTGATGACACTACCAGGCTTGATGTGTTAAAAATGGCCGAGCTCTTCCGGGCCCGTGTCATAGATGTACAACCCACAACCTTGATTTTTGAGATAACTGGTGATGATGAGAAGGTTACGGCATTTACCCGCATCCTGGCACCATACGGGTTACTGGAAATCATCAGGACTGGCCTTATCGGGCTGGAACGTGGCGAGCACACAATTCAAGAACATTGTGAGGAGAGAGAATACTATGGCAAAAATCTTTTATGATCAGGACGTTAATTGGGAAGTAATCAAGGACAAGACTGTAGCTATTATTGGTTATGGTTCTCAGGGTCATGCTCATGCTTTGAACTTGAAGGAAAGCGGTTTGAACGTCATTGTTGGCTTGTATGAGGGTTCTAAGTCCAAGGCTGTTGCTGAGAGCAAGGGTCTGAAGGTTCTTCCTGTTGGTGAAGCAACTAAGGCAGCTGATATCATCATGATTCTGATTCCTGATGAGAAGCAGGCTGAAGTATATAAGAAGGAAAGTGCTCCAAACCTTTCTGCTGGCAAGGCTTTGGCATTCGCTCATGGCTTTAACATTCATTTCCAGCAGATTATTCCACCTGCTGATGTTGATGTATTTATGGTTGCTCCAAAGGGCCCTGGTCATTTAGTACGTCGTACCTTCGTTGAGGGTGGCGGTGTTCCAGATGTATTCGCAGCTTATCAGGATGCTACTGGCCATTGCTTCGAGCTGGCTCTTGCTTATGCTCGTGGTATCGGCGGTACTCGTTCCGGCTGCATCCAGACTACCTTCAAGGAAGAGACTGAGACTGACCTCTTCGGTGAGCAGGCTGTTCTCTGCGGTGGCGTATGCTCCTTGATTAAGAACGGTTTTGAGACCCTGGTTGCTGCTGGTTATCAGCCAGAGATTGCTTACTTCGAGTGCTTCCATGAGATGAAGCTCATCGTTGACCTCATGTATGAGGGTGGTATGGCTAAGATGCGCAAGTCCATTTCCAACACTGCTGAGTATGGTGACTATGTTTCCGGCCCACGTGTTGTAGCTGAGCCTAGCCGCAAGGCAATGGAGCAGGTACTGAAGGAAATCCAGGATGGTACCTTTGCTAACAAGTTCCTTACCGATAACAAGGTTGGCTGGCCTAACTTCTATGCTATGCGCAAGCTGAATGCCGAGCATCAGATTGAGGAAGTGGGCGGCAAGCTGCGCGGCATGATGAGCTGG
>JAFPCE010000283.1 GCA_017390245.1 Selenomonadaceae bacterium | reverse complement strand
CTGTCCCGTCATGCGCAGATGAAAAACCAGGGAAACACCATTATCCAGCCGTAAAAGCAAATACTTGCCTACTCTGTCCAGCTTAGCAATTTTAGCTAATAAAATCCTGGCTACAAACTGATCCGGCTCTGGCCATTTTATCTGGCGGGCCAGCAAAACATCAGCCCGTTTAATAGTTTTACCTGTAAGATGCGGCTCCAGAGAGCGTCTGATAGTTTCTATTTCCGGCATTTCTGGCATAAATATTCCTCCCTGCAAACCCTCAGCAAAACCACCGCTTAGCTAAAAATCTCATCAAAGCATGCCAGCTTCAGCCTTATTTGGCCTCTGCCCAGGTTTTGCCCACATTTATATCAATAGTCAGAGGCACAGACAGCTTGACAGCCTTTTCCATAGCCTCTTTTAAAATTTCTTCCACCTTTGGCAGCTCTGCTTCCACAGCCTCTAACACCAGTTCATCGTGTACCTGCAGCAAAATACGGCTTTTCAGCCCAGCCTCAGCAAGCATTCTGCCAGCACGTATCATAGCCACCTTGATAATATCTGCAGCCGTGCCCTGAATAGGCGTATTCATAGCCATGCGCTCTGCCAGCGACCTCTGGTTAAAATTAGAGCTGTTAATAGCTGTCAGCTGCCGGCGCCGGCCAAAGGTAGTTTCCACGTAACCCTTAGTGTGGGCATCAGCTACTACTTTATCAATAAAGGCCTTTACGCCCTTGCACTTAGCAAAATAGCTTTCAATATAGCTTTTGGCCTCTGCCCTGGAAATATCCAGATCCTGGGACAAGCCATAATCACTGATACCATAGACAATGCCGAAATTTACCGCCTTAGCCTTCCGCCTCAGCTCAGGAGTAACCTCCTCCATTGGTACGTCAAATACCTCAGCTGCAGTACGGGCATGAATATCCTCCTCATGGTTAAAGGCACGAATGAAGCTTTCATCACCAGACATATCAGCCAGCACCCTCAGTTCAATCTGAGAATAGTCAGCAGAAACCAGCACATCATAGCCAGGACCTGGCTCAAACAGCTGGCGAATACGCTTGCCTTCTTCCTTGCGGACAGGAATATTCTGCAGATTTGGCTCAGAGCTGCTGAGCCTGCCTGTAGCAGTAACAGTCTGGTTAAAGGTGGTATGAACTCTCTGGGTGTCGGCGTCAATAAGCCCCCCAACCCCATCAAGATAAGTAGACTTCAGCTTTGTCCACATGCGGTAGTCCAGAATCATCTGGATAATAGGATGCTTATCTATCAGCTGCTGCAAAACCTCTACATTGGTTGAATAACCCGTCTTAGTCTTTTTAATAACCGGCAGCCCTAATGTCTCAAATAAAAGCTCACCTAACTGCTTAGGAGAATTAATATTAAACTCCCTGCCAGCCAGCTCATAAATATTCTTCTGCAGCTTGTCAATGGTCTCCCCCACCTCTGCCGTCTGCTCCTTGAGATGCTGGCGGTTAACATAGATGCCATTAGCCTCCATATCAGAGAGAACCCTTACCAGCGGCAGCTCCATGTCCCAGTACAACTGGTGCATCCCCTGCTGTTCCAGACTGTCAGTCATATCCTTGCTGATGCTGTTCATGACGAAAACCTGCCAGCTAAGCAGCTCCTCAGCCTTAGCATCCTTGCCAGGGGCGCTGATTTCTGGTGCATAGCTGTTAGCCAGCTCCGCCAGGTCATATTTACTGCTGGCTGGATTTAATAAATAGCCAATCAGCTCCATATCATAAAGCTTGCCAGACAATTCCACCCCAGCATGATAATAGCCCTTGGTATTATGCAGACATTTTGTTACAGCCTCATCAGCTAAAAGCTTTTTCACGTATTCCCAGGCTGCAGGAGCAGTATTTTCCTCCAGAGCAAAGAGAGAATCCATGCCATTGCTGTTCTCGCCGCTGACAGCCACATAATAAAGCTCATTGGCCACAGACAAAGCTGCAGATTTTACCTCAACGTGAGGCACTCTGCCAGCAAATTCACACATAATATAAATCTGGCCAGCCTTTTTCACCGCATCATAAAGCTGCTGTCCCTCAGCCTCAGACTGCAGCTTCTTTACCTCAGGCATAGCCACTGCTTCCTTAGCTGCAACAGTTTCGCCAGCATTATCCCCCGCCATAGCAACAAAAGGCTTGATAGCCCGCAGCATGGAACGGATATTGTAACGGCTGTAGAACCTGACTAAGGCATCACCATTAATCTTTATCTCACATTCCTCTGTCTTAAACTCCACAGGAGCCTCCAGGCAGATAGTAGCCAGCTGCTTAGAAAGCACAGCCTGCTGCTGGTTATTTCTGATATTTTCCTTCAGCTTATTGCCAGCAATCTCCTCAACATGCAGCAGCACCTGCTCCACAGAGCTATAGGCCGCAATCAGCTTAATAGCAGTCTTTGGCCCAACACCAGGCACACCTGGGATATTATCAGAACTATCCCCCATCAGGCCCTTTAAATCAATCAGCTGAATCGGATCAAGTCCGCCATACTCCTGCTGGAATACAGCCTCATCATAATCCACCAGCTCAGAAATACCCTTTTTCGTAAACAGCACATGCAAATCAGGCTTCACCAGCTGCAGCGCATCCCGGTCACCAGTAACCACATAAGCCGCAAAGCCCTGTGCCACCGCCTGATTGGCCATAGTACCTAAAATATCATCAGCCTCATAGCCAGCCAGCTCCACAAAATTAATCCCCCAGGCCTCAGCCAGCTCACGCAGCATCGGAATCTGACTCAAAAGCTCCCGGGGCGTAGGCTTCCTCGTACCCTTATACTCCGCAAACATCTCCGTCCGGAAAGTCTTCTTACCCTTATCAAAAGCAATCACCAGATAATCAGGCTTATAATCATGCAAAAGCTTAATCAGCATATTTGAAAAGCCATAAATCGCATTAGTAAACTCACCAGAACCAGACTCCAGCAAAGGCAGCGCATAAAACGCACGATACAGCAAGCTGCTGCCATCCAAAATAAAAAACTTCTTCTTCATAAATCTCTTTATCCTCACTTCACTGTAGCCAGTGCGAATGTCTTCCCATACATGCCCCCAGTCACTGGATACAGCATATTCACATCCTTGCTGTCCACATACAGCACATCCTTAAACACATAAGCCTTCACCCGCTTATTGCCATAGAACACCATGCCAGCCTCCTTATCGTAGCCCAGAGGCAGCTTCAAAGCCTCAGCCAGCGGAATCACTGGTACATAATACACGTTGTCCTTAGCCACCACCTGGCGCTTCAGCGGATTGCCATTTAAGAAAAACTCATAGGCCTTCGCAATAAAAGTCGGCTGTCCATCAGAGCTGGCAATCTTTTTAGCAATATTCTCATTGCTCTCAAAGGTATCCACACCATAGCCCTGAAGCCAGCTGTTTACAGTCTTTACATCCAGTGGCTGCTTTTCATAGGAATCAGGATAAATGTAGTAAACCACATCATCAGCAGGAGTCTTCTCAATAACCACGCGGTTATAAAAAATCTCCACAGGAGTCCCCAGCTTTACAATTTCAAAAAGCTCCTCCACATCCTTTTCCCGCATGCGGATACAGCCATTAGACACATAATGCCCCACGCTGCTTTCCACATTAGTGCCATGAATGCCATAAGCACCATAAAAGCGCATCCAGCGGTATCCCAGAGGGTTCTCTGGTCCAGACGGAATCTGGGCTTTAGTTTTAGGATTAATCCACACTGGATTAACCTCTTTTTCATCAATATCATAATAGCCAATAGGTGTCTGTGTGCTATACTTGCCCAGACCCAGCAGATAAAGGCGGGTCTTCACACCATGCTGATACACAGCCAGTGACTTTGCCGCCGTATTAATAACCAGCTTAACCTCCGGCACACCGGTTTCCTTAGCCCTATCCTCAGGACTTCTTACTCCCGCAAATGCCGTCGTCATAGCACAGCAAAATACCAGCAAAGCTCCCACAACAGCCATTACACCCAATTTTCCAAACCGCTTAATCATTACCCTCTCCTCGATTCTCTTTCTAGGCAGATTTATAACATAATTTTATAAAAATGCATTAATGTTAATTTTAACATTACTAGATTTTTTCAGCAAATTTTTTACACAAAAACTCCCTGCCTCGTCATCAGACAAAACAGGGAGTCAGTATCTTCACTTATGAAGCTTTAAGCATGCACTGCTTTCCTTTTATGAACCCTAAAGTGATAAATAATCATAGGTACAATCAAAAATGGCACACCCACATAAAGTGTTTCCCGCAAATCCGGCGTAAAGGACAGCACTACCAAGCAGAAAACCTGGGCCCAGATACCAAACAAGGTCACATAAGGAAACAGCGGTGTCTTATACTTCAAGCCTTCAAATTTACCCTCAGCCACCATCTGCTTGCGGAAGCGGTACTGGCTCCAGCAAATGGAAATCCAGGCAATAGCACCAGTAAAACCAGATAAAGCTAAAAGATAGGTATAAACCGCAGAATCAGGATCCAGGCTGTACAGCAGAATAATAAACCAGCAGGTAACAATGGAAATCAGCACTGCATTCTTTGGCATGCCGTTATTGTTCAGCTTGGCCAGAGACTTTGGCGCCATCCCCAGGGTAGCCAGGGAATACATAGCACGGCTGGTACCATAAAGACCAGAGTTAGAACAAGACAAAGCGGCTGTTAAAATAACAAAAGCAAAAATTGAACCAAAGGTCTGAAGACCATAATTTTCCACAGCCACCGCAAAAACGCTTTCATCCAGACCTGCCTGATCCCAAGGCAAAATAGAAATCAAAATAGAAATTGGAATGATATAAAGGGCAATAATACGCCAGGAAACGTTCCGCACCGCAATAGGGATGCTCTTTTCCGGATTTTTACACTCACCTGCTGCCAGACCGATAATCTCAGTACCCTGGAAATTTACCAGAATAATGGTCATAGTCAGGATAATGGCCCAGTATCCATTAGGCGCAAAGCCTCCGCTGCCCAGCAAAATGGTAGAGCCAAGATACCCCTGCTCACCAATAACACCCAGAATAATCAAAAGACCAACTATACTGAAAGCTATCAAAGCCACTATCTTAATAATAGCCAGCCAGAATTCACTTTCACCAAACTTGTCTACGTGGAACAAATTAACCACCGTAACCAACAAGCCAAAGAACACTGCCCAAGCCAGCTGACTCACCTGGGGGACAAAATTATTCATGATAATTCCCGCCGCAATCATTTCCGAGGGAACATAGGAAACCCATGTCATCCAGTAGGTCCAGCCCACACCACAGGCCCAGGTAGGCCCGATATATTTCCTGGCATAGGTAACAAAAGAACCTGCTATAGGCTCTGCCACCGCCAGCTCAGCTAAGCACAGCATAACGCACAGCACAATGATACCTCCCAACAGATAGGAAAGTATGGCTGCTGGTCCTGCCTGCTCTAACACATAGCCTGTGCCTAAAAAATACCCGCTGCCGATGATTCCACCCAGGGAAATCAATTGCAGATGGCGGTTTTTCAGTTCTCTGTTCATCTTAGGCTCATCATTTACATTTGGCTCGTTCATTGTCCACGTAACACAACCTTTCAATTTACAAAATCAT
>JAFPCE010000282.1 GCA_017390245.1 Selenomonadaceae bacterium | reverse complement strand
GATGACTGGGATGAAACTGAGGACGACTGGGACGAGGAAGCAGAATGGGACGAAGACTCAGAAGCTAATACCCCTAAGCCCCCGTTAAACAGCTTTAAGCGCCACAGTCTGGGCTGGTATATAGTATGGAAAATAGAAGAACAGGCTTGTGAAGGTGAATGGTTTGGCAATGCCTTCCTGGATTTTGGTAAAAATAAAAAGCTGTTAAATATTATCGATACCCAGCTGCCTGTATCTTTTGCTTTCAGAGCGTATTATCCTGTGGGCTATTTACTTCGCTGCAGCCATTATAAGGAAGCGGAGAATGTCCTGACTGCCCTTTACAAAAACGAAAACTTTCACTATTATTCTGAGCTCTGGTCCAAGGTAACCTGCGACCGCCACTTTACTGGCAGCCACTTTCCTGAACATGCCTATGATGATAAATTTATCCTTAACAAGAAAATGATAGAATTCTGTTTCACCTGGATAGAGCGCATCCCCGATGAAGAGGAGCAGGCTGCCTCAGTGGCCTATGCTATGGAATTATGTGAAGAAAATAAAAATTTTGCTGATATGTAAAGCTGTAAACCAAAGTTTTTGGCAATATTAAGAAGCTAAAAAGGACTGCCCGCAGGCAGTCCTTTCTTATGTCTGGAAATATTTAATATTTTATTTCTTTAATGCCTGGAGGCTTGGGCCCATAATGCGTTTATAGGCTTCTACGCCTGGCTGGTTAAAGGCATCTACATCTGCCAGTTCGCCTTCGTAGGCAATGGACAGTGCCAGCATGTATAAAAGCTGGCCCAAGTTAAAGGCATCCAGCTTTGGCAGTGAGAACAATGCATTGAAGCGGTTGTTAGAGGCCAGAGCCTGGGCATTGGACTGGCGTGCTACCTCCAGAGCCTGGCTCATGGTTACGCCGGAAATATCTGCCAGCTTCTGCACCTCTGGGAAAATATTTGGAATGGTGTAGTCCTCATCCCAGTTTTCTACCCGGATAAACTGCACAATCTTGTTCAGCTTGCCTTCCTGATGCTGCTGAGTCTGGGCATGCATATCAGTAGTACCTACAGCTACAATAGGAGTTCTGCCATAGAATACTTCCTTGCCGTCCCTGTCAACGGACTTGCCCAGAGACTCAGCTAAGAGCTGGATATACCACTCAGATACAGACTTCAGATAATCACCATAAGGCATCATAACTTCCATATCACGGCCATACTTCTCTGCTGCAATATACTTTAATACTGCATTTAAGAGAGCTGGATTCTCCCAAGGGTCAGAGCCCTGGCAGGCCTGATCCATAGCCTTGGCACCATCTAAGAAGGCTTTAATGTCAAAGCCGCAGACAGCAGCCAGTACCAGACCTACATCACAGAAAATGGAGAAACGGCCGCCTACACCATCTGGTACGCTGTACTGTGGCCAGTTGTTTTCCATAGCCAGCTTCTTCAAAAGGGTTGGCTTTGCTTCGTTAGGGTCAGTAACTGCCACAATCTCTACATCAATATCTGGATTTTTCTGCAATGCCTCATAGATAACCATGAAGTTGGACATGGTATCAAGAGTACCACCTGACTTGGAAATAACCAGCAGGGATACTACCATTTTGCGTTTCTTGTGGCTCTTGCAGATTTTCGCACTGCGCCCCAGCTGGCGGATAATGTCACCGGTACGGCGGGGATCAATGTTCTGGCCACTAAAATAAATCTGTGGCAGGCCATTGCGCTCCTCAGCAGACATGCTGTTCCAGAATTCACCGCACTGCACATCAAAAATAACCTTGTCACCTAAGTAGGAACCGCCAATACCCAGTGATACTACCGCATCTACTCTGTTGCGGACAGAATCTGTCAGCTCCTGCAAATGAGCCAGAGACTCAGGGCTATTGAGATGACCAGCCTCTACATAAGGCAGCTGGCTGAACAAAACCTTTTCCGGAGTGCCATCCTTGGACAGGTGGCCACGGATTACACCAGTTTCACGCATTACCTTGATAGCTTCGGCTGCTTTGGCAATTTTCTCCCCCAGCTCTGCCACATCAGCCTTGGTAACCTTGTTTTCCCCTACCAGGTTATCATAATCAAAGGTAAATCCTGTCTTTAACTGCAAACTCATTTTTATCCCCCTCTATGCATAAAGGGCCGCACCCAAGACACATCTGCATCTCAGCCGCAGCCCTTCTAGATTATGCTCTGATTTCCTGCAGAAGTTCTTCTGTTTTCTCCTTCAGCAATTCCTTATCCTGACGGGTTTCTACATTCAGGCGGATTACTGGCTCAGTATTGGACATGCGCAGGTTAAAGCGCCAGTTGTCGTACTCAACGCTGAGGCCATCTACCTTGGTAACTACACCGCTTGGACCATATTTAGCTTCAATTCTTTCAATAACAGCCTTGGCATCTGCTACCTTGCTGTTAATCTCACCACTTACTGGATATTTATCCATGCGCTCTGCCACCAGAGAAGACAGGGACTTGCCAGTCTCGGAAAGGATTTCCAGTACCAGCAGCCATGGAATCATGCCGCTGTCGCAGTAAGAGAAGTCACGAAAATAATGATGTGCACTCATCTCACCGCCATAAATGGCATTTTCCTGACGCATTTTGTCCTTGATGAAGGCATGGCCAGATTTGCACATAATAGGAGTGCCCCCCAGCTCATCAGCAATCTCAATGGTATTCCAGGTGAGGCGTGGGTCATAAATAACCTTCTCACCCTTGCTCTTGCTTAAAAATGCCTGGGACAGGAAGCCTACCATGTAGTAGCCCTCAATAAAGCCTCCCTTTTCGTCAAAGAGGAAGCAGCGGTCAAAGTCGCCATCCCATGCAATACCAACATCAGCACCAGTTTCCTTCACCACCTTGGCAGTAGCCTCCCGGTTCTCCTGGAGAATAGGATTTGGTACGCCATTAGGGAAGTTGCCGTCTGGCTCAATAAATACCTTTTCCATCTTAAATGGCAGCTTCTTCTCCAGCTTTTCAATAATAGGACCAGCAGCGCCATTACCAGTGTTGCAGACAATCTTTAATGGCTTCAGCTTGCTGACATCCACATAGGTCAGGAGGTGATCAATGTATTCATCAGAAATATCAATCTTCTCCACCTTGCCTGGAGTAACATCCAATGGGCCGAAATCTCCCTCAACACACTCCTTTTCAATGTCCTTCAGACCAGTATCACTGCTGATAGGACGAGCCTCCTTCTTTACCAGCTTCATGCCGTTATAGCTCTTTGGATTGTGGCTGGCAGTAACCATGATGCCGCCATCAGTCTTTAAGTGGGCTGTAGCAAAATAAATCATCTCAGTGCCGCACATGCCAATATCTATAACGTCACAGCCAGCCTCAGTCAGGCCTTTAGTCAGCGCCTCAATCATGGATGGACCAGAAAGACGGATATCACAGCCTACTGCTACCTTCTTTGCGTTAAACAGCTTCACAAAGGAACGGCCAACTCTGTATGCCAGCTCCTCATTAACATCCTCTGGATATAAACCACGGACATCGTAAGCACCAAACCCCTTAGTACTAATTGCCATAAACACTCACACTCCTCAACATAATTACTTCTATATAGCTGAGTCCAGAAGCCACAAAATATCACACGCTTCCCAACTTAGATAGTTACTATTATTATTCGTTATTCTTATAGATTTTTCCTTTTTATTTAGCAATAAAAAATGGCAGAAAATTAATTTTTATGCCATCAGCATGTTCCCTGACCTTTTTGGGAATTTTATTGTAATACCTGTCCCTGCCTGACTACTCCTTGCTGGTGGCCAGGCTTTTTTTGCGTCCTATGAAAAGATAATAAAATGGCAGTATCACCAGGTAAAAGGCAAAGGGAATGCTGGCGATTTCAGCGCCGGCTGCCGATAGCGGTGCTCCGCCTGCTATGGACCAGGGAATAAGCGGAGTCATAACGATAACTGAATTTTCTAAATCCAGGGCCAGTCTGTATTTCTTATCCTCTGGTCTGTCTGCAGCTGGCATCCCCAAAGTCTTCTGCATTTCTGCAGCTTCAGCAGATTTCTGTATTCCATCTGCCTTATTTTCTCTTGCAGCAGTATCCTTATCTATAAAGAACTGATGGGTCAGCACGCTGGACAGCACCTGATTGCAGGCTACGGCACCTGTTATCATGGATATAGCCATCATGCTGCCAAAATAGCTCAGCTTTCTTTCCAGATAGGAGCGGATTTGCTTCAGTGGTTCAAAGAAGCCTGTTCCCTGGAAAATCCCTGCATAGCTGGAGGATATCATCACCACGCCAAATACCAGCATCATGGATAGGATACCACCGCCAGACATAACCCTGGCCAGGGCTTCATTTTCCGGATGAAAGCCCCAGACAATCTGCTGGCCAAGCTCTGCTATGGTCACATCCTGATATATTACAGCTAAAGCCATGCCGCAGATAATACTGATAAAAAGCGTAATGCGCACTTCAATTTTCTTTAAGGATAAAAGCACTACTAGCAATGCTGGTATCACCATAGGCCAGCTCAGATCATAGCTTTCTGAAAGAATATTGCCCATATCGGAGCTGCCACTGCTGGTAGCATTGCCCCAGCCCAGGAGAAAATATACTATACAGGTAATGAAAAAAGGAATCCAGGCACAGCTGAACATATTTTTCAGGTTTTTGTGCATTTCCGTATCAGTAATAGTGCTGACCAAAAGAGCACTGGTGGAAAGTGGTGAGCTTCTGTCCCCAAAGTACACGCCGGAAAGTATAGCTCCGCCAGCATAAAGGGGGTCGATGCCCATGCTGGTGGAAAGACTCATGCAGATGATGCCCATGGTGCCGGCACTGCCAAAGGACGTTCCTATCAAGGTGGAAATCATGGCACAAAGTAAAAAATCTGCCAAAAGCATAATGGCAGGATTACATAAAGGCAAGGCATAGTGGACGATAAAAGCAATAGTGCCGCAGCTGCGCCACACAGCCGTTATAACGCCTATTAAAAGGAAGGTATATAAAATATTTTTGATGGTACTGATGCCATTCCAGGAAAAGCCCAGGATTTCCCTTACAGAAAAGCCTTTCCGCCAGGAGTAATAAAAAAACAGGCCGTAGCCTATTAAAAGCGCCTCTATTAAGCCCACATCAGTTAAAATACAGACCAGCAAAATCACAGCAAATACGCAGATAATAAAAAGCTCCAAGCAGCATACCCCCTTGCGAAATAAAATATTTGTCAATTGTAGCACCAATAAACAAAAATGTCCACAAGCACAAAAAAATTCCCTGGAATTACTTCCAGGGAACTTCATAAATATTTTATTTAGTAATATCCTTTGCGAACCACTTCTGGGAAATCTTAGCAGTGGTGCCATCCTTCTTCATTTCGTCCATAACCTTCTGAACCTGATCTCTCAGCTTCTGGTCATCCTTGCGGAATGCGATACCGAACTCGCTGACAGGACCAATAACCACATCAACAGCCTCCAGCTTTTCTGAGTGCTTGCTGAGATAGTAACGGCCGATAATCTCATCGCCTACGATAGCATCAAGACGGCCATTTTCCAAATCCATAAAGGCATTGATGAAATCTGGATAATACTTTACTTCCTTCATGGAGTTCTTTACATTTGCATTGGATTCAAAATATTCCTCAGTGGTGCTGCCGCTCTGGGTACCAACTAACTTGCCTGCCAGGTCAGCCTCGCCCTTAATGGAAGCAGCCTTGCCCTTAGCAACAAACACAATCTGGCGGTTATCCATGTAAGGATTGCTGAACAGCATGTTTTCCTTGCGCTTTTCGGTGATATCAAGACCGTTCCAGAGGATATCTACACGGCCGCTCTTTAATTCTGCTTCCTTGCTGTTCCAGTCAATAGCCTTGAACTCTACTGGACGGCCCAGACGCTTGGAAGCTTCTTTTGCCAGGTCAATATCAAAGCCGACAATCTCATTGGATTCATCCTTAAAGCCCATTGGTGGGAAGTTGTCATCAAGACCAACCACAATTGGCTTATTTGCATCATCATTTTTTGCTGCATTATTGCCACAGCCTGCCAGAGCGCCAATGGCTACTACCAGCATCATACACAGTGCGAATATTTTCTTCATAAAACCAGCTCCTCATTTCCATCTCTCATTTGCCAAGGATGTATTCCCCATCCTTTATCGCTATTATAATTTAATACGTTAAAATATAACACCATTAAAATATATAAAAATATACTGATTTATGCCTATTTATGGAATTTTTCGCCAATTATCTCGCTAAATCATACCAGAATAACTATTTTTTATATTGCCTTGCCAATTTTCTAGGACCTCAGATTTGCAACCAATGTCCTGTTTTTACGAATTTAACAATAATTTAGTAGGATTTTTTCCATTTTATCTAGAATAAGTAGCTAGATACATGTATGATTGTATTTAAAGGAGAGTGCATCATGAAATCTGTTAATATAAAAGACCTGCAGCCAGGCATGGAGCTGGCCAGGACAGTAATGAATGACGACCTGGTTGTCATCTTGTCTGAGAATACCATGCTGACTAAAGCACATATTACCCGTCTTGGCTTCTTGAACATACCAAGTGTTTACATTAAGGATGAATATGAGCTGAGCCCGAATTATCAGTCTGTTATGGCTATGTTCAGCCGCAGTAATGCCTTTGCCTCTGAATATCATGAGGTTGTCCGTGAAGTGGAAAACATCTTCCGGGCTACTGGCTCCAATGGAACTATTCCTATGCCCAAGACCAGTGATCTGGTCCGCAGCTCTCTGACTCCTATGTCCAAGCAGAGCGGTGCTCTGGATTATCTGTATGAACTGAACCACATGGCTGATGACCTGTACAATCACTCTCTGAGAGTTGCCATTATGTCTGGTGTTATTGGCAAATGGCTGCACATGAAGACCTCAGAAATCAATGACCTGGTTCTGGCTGGTTTCCTCCATGATATTGGCAAAACCCAGTTCCCTGAACGCCTCCAGTCCCGCAAGGTGGAGACCATGAAGGGTGATGATTTTGAAGCTTATATGCGCCACACTGTTGATGGCGCTGCCCTGCTGGAGAAGGCTGGCATGCCAGAAAGAATCTGCCTGGTGGCAGCAGAGCATCATGAATGTAATGATGGCAGCGGTTTCCCTAAGAACCTCAAGGGAGATGAAATCAGCAAGTTTGCCAAAATCGTGGCTATTGCTGACCTTTATGATAACGTTACCACTGAGCGTGAGGGCTATGTGCGCCAGACTCCATTTACGGCCATTGCCAAGATAACTGAGCAGATGTACACTAAGCTGGACCCTGAAATCAGCGTTGTTATCTTAAAGCGCATCAAGGATGTATTCCTGGGCTCTACTGTAGTTTTAAACAATGGCCTTACTGGCAAAATTGTTAATTATCCTCATGACTTTGCTGAGCATCCTCTGGTGGAAATCGACAAGGACAATGTCATTAATCTAAATGACTATAAAGCTATAAAAATCGTGGAATATAATCCAAAATAATTTTTGTTAACAAATTTAGTTACATTGCTAAATCCATAATACTCCTAAAAAATGCTAGCTGTGAATTATTTCATAGCTAGCATTTTTATTGTGCTGATTATTCTATTTATGAGCAGCCAAGGCTTAGCTCTGCTTACTCGTAACGCAATGCTTCAATAGGATCTAACCGAGCCGCCTTTCTGGCTGGCAAAATGCCAAAGATAAGGCCAATGCCCACGGAGAAGGTAAAGGATACAAAGATTGGCAATGCTGTTACTACTGTTGTAAAGCCGCCAAATTTGCCAATGGCATAGGACAGGCCGCAGCCCAGGAAAATACCGATAACACCACCAATGACACCGATAACTACAGACTCAATGAGAAACTGCATCATGATATTGTTAAAGGTAGCTCCTAAAGCCTTGCGGATACCGATTTCACGTGTACGCTCTGTAACAGACACCATCATGATATTCATAATGCCGATACCGCCTACCACCAGAGAAATTCCCGCCACACTGCCTAAAAGCAGTGTAATCATGGTAGTGGTCTGGGTCATGGTTTCCATCAGGCTGGTAAGATTGCGGACATGGAAATCATCCTCCTTGTCCCCGATAATCTTGTGACGCTGCCGCAGTAATGTTTCAATCTCCTCCTGCACCTGATCCATCTTATTGGCATCACTAACCTGAATATTAATGGACTGGACATAGGTGATGCCCAGAACTCTTTCCTGCGCCGTAGTCAATGGAATGATGACCACATCATCCTGATCCTGTCCCATGGAGGACTGGCCCTTGCTTTCCAGCACACCTATGACCTTAAAGGGCTGGTTGTTTACGCGGATATTGTGACCCACAGGATTTTCTGTGCCAAAAAGGTTTGATGCTACAGTAGTGCCAATAACAGCCACACGCTCCCTTTTGTTTAGATTGTCCTGGCTGATAAAAGCACCGGAATCCACTGACAGAGAGCGGATAGCCATAAACTCCGGTGTAACGCCCTGCACGCTGGAGTTCCAGTTCTGGTTACCGTTAACGATTTGGTAATTGGAGCTGACACTAGGTGAAACATAATCAATGCCGCTGATTTTATTTTTTATGGCCTTGGCATCATCGTATTTTAAGGTAATAGTAGAGCCAGCTGCACCTCTGACGCCGCCACGGTTAGAGGAACCTGGAGAAACTATCAGCATATTGCTGCCCAGGCTGGCAATGGAGGTCTGCACATTGCTGCGTACGCCCATGCCTACAGATACCATGGCAATAACTGCCCCAACGCCGATGATGATGCCCAGCATTGTTAAAAGGGAGCGCAGCTTGTTGCCATATAAGGCAGTAAAGGCCATGGAAAAACATTCCCTAAACAACATCCATAACCACGCCCTTTCCTTCATCACGGGTAATGACGCCATCCCGCACCAGCAGCTGACGGCTGGCACAAATGGCAATATCCGGCTCATGGGTAACCAGTATCATAGTACGGCCCATGGAGTGCATCTTTTCAAAAATGTCCATGATTTCCTTGGTGGACTTGGTATCCAGGTTGCCAGTAGGCTCATCGGCCATGATAATCTCTGGGTCGTTAACCAGGGCTCTGGCGATAGCCACACG